>SUVI01000045.1 GCA_015062085.1 Planctomycetaceae bacterium | reverse complement strand
CGACGCGGGGACGCAGTACGGCACGGGTTCTCCGAGCGACGCGGGGACGCCTTACGGCACGGGCACTCCGAGCGACGCGGGGACGCCTTACGGCACGGGTTCTCCGAGCGACGCGGGGACGCCTTACGGCACGGGTTCTCCGAGCGACGCGGGGACGCCTTACGGCACGGGCACTCCGAGCGACGCGGGGACGCAGTACGGCACGGGCACTCCGAGCGACGCGGGGACGCAGTACGGCACGGAAACTCCGAGCGATTTCAGTACTGATACGCGGATGAACGGAATGGAATGGAACGAACCGGGACCGACTTCCAGTCAAAATACGCATTCGAATTCGGAGCAGAGTGCGTGGCGGTCGTCTGGAGAGGGACGAAAGGAGAGTGATCCAGATGTCATGGAGATGCGCGGTTCTCCCATGGTTCCGTCTCGAAATGACGAAATGCCGGCAAGAACTTTGGAAATGCACAGCGCGAAACCGCCTGTGGCGAGTCCGGATACGCTGAGGGCAGAGCCGCAGCAGAACGGTGAAGTGCAAGATGAGCGGGAAGGCCGTGTGCGTAAATGGAAGACGATCCCCTTGAAGTCACGGCGTAATGCTCCGCCTCCGCAAGGTGTGAACCGTTCGTCTTCTACTGCGCAGCGAAATGGGATCCCGCTTTCGGGACAGGGAGCAAAAACACCGTCAAGTGAGGAACTTCCGCAGGAACCGACCACGGAAACACCAACATTACCGGCAGTTGAGCGTCCGGAAATTGAGCGCCCTATTCCGTCGCAGCTTCCCGATCCGTCAGATTCACAGCAGTATCCGGGATCGACGCTTACGGATGATGGCCGTACGGTTTGAGAAAGAGGTGAGAATGTAGAGATGCATTGGGGGGAGAGTGAAACACGCACCAGTCGGCGTTTTGCTCTCTCTTTTTAAGTTTCGAGTCATGAAAAAACGAAAACTAACGAAATTTTAACGAATGGCCCCTTTGCATGAACGGTTTTTCTGGTAAAATGGCGGAGTTCTATGGACAAGGAGCCGTTCTGAAGCACTGAACCGGCCCCTTGTGTGGAAGTTTTGATTTTCGTTTGCTAGAGTGTGCGAAATGCGTCACGAAAAGATTTTGATCATTGAAGATGAAGAGTCGATCCGGGAACTGATCCGCATGAATCTCATGCTGAATGGTTTCGAGGAGGTCTTCATGGCGGAAGATGGTGAATCGGGTCTGGAAACAGCACGGGAACAGCATCCGGATATTATCCTGCTCGATCTTATGCTTCCCGGGATGAATGGGATCGAAGTTTGCCGAAAGTTGATGGAAGCTCCAGAAACGTCAGGGATCCCGGTCGTGATGCTGACTGCGAAAAGCGAGGAGGCCGACGTCGTTCATGGTCTGGAAATGGGGGCGTGCGACTACATTACGAAACCGTTCAGCAACAAAATTCTGATCTCGCGGATCCGTGCGCATCTGCGACGAGAGAACATTCTCAGAGACGGCAGCCGCAGAAGAGAGGTTGGGACGTCGCGGAACGAAATTTCGGGATCGGAAGTACGGAATGAAAAGGTTGCCTCGACGGAGATGAACGAGCAGCCGGATCCTGCTGGAGGTGGTCTTGGCGAGCCCCATTTCGTGAGTCTGAAGCGCGGTCCAGTGGAGATCTTTCCTGCGAGCCGAAAGGTTCTGCAGAGCGGAATGGAAGTGAATCTGACGTTTACGGAATTCGAGATGCTTCTCCTTCTCTGCCGTCAGCCGGGCCGTGTCTTTACGCGAACGCAGATCATTGCGCAGATCAAAGGGAGCGACTATCCGGTGACGGAGCGTTCCGTAGACGTTCAGATCCTTAACCTGAGACGAAAACTTGGGGAATGGGGAACCCGTATGATCGAGACAGTCCGGGGAATCGGTTACCGAATGAAAGAGGAGGAAACGTGAAATCGCATAAAAAAGGACGTGATCCATACCGGATCCTGTTCGCGTTCCCGTTCATCTTTGTGCTTTGGGGGCTTTTTTGGGTCTTTTTGTTTGGAAATCAGTACAGAGCCTTTCGGGAAGAGTATCTGATGGAGACAGAGAGCGAACTGAAAGCGCAGGGGGAGATCGTCTCGTTTTGGCTTCAGGAAGGAAATTTCGAAAAACTGGAGACCTTTTGCGGAAAATACCAAGCCGATCTGCGGCATTTTCTAGTTTGGGCAGAGGACGGAACGGTTCTTTTTGATTCAGACACAAAACTTTCTGGCCGTCCGCTGCACTCTGAGTTGGACATGAAAGAGCCGTCGGTCCGCTTTACTGAAGTCGCTGGTGAGTGGAGACTTTATTGCGCAGGGTGTGTTTCATCTGAAGATCATCGTCTGAACTGGCAGATCTCCATGCCGGTCGAGCCGATCTCCGCAGCACTTCAGTGGGGGATCTGGAACGTTCTGTTTGCAGGCTTTATCGGAGTGATCCTGGTACTTGTGTTGACGCATTTTGTTGCATTTCGCCTGCGTCTTCCATTGGAAAAACTTCAGCAAAGCGCTTCACGTATCGCGGCCGGAGACCTCTCCGGAAGTGTTTTTGTACCGAAGAAAGGGATCATGAGACCGTTGGCTCTTTCTGTTTCAGAGATGGCAAAACAGCTGCGCAGGCAGATCGGCGAGCTGACCGTCCTGGAAACGTACCGCTCGGATTTTATTGCCAATATTTCTCATGAGATCAAGACGCCGCTGACAGTCATTCTTTCTTCTGTCGAGACACTTGAAGATGGGGCAAAAGAGATCCCTGAAATGCGTGACGCGTGCCTGAAAATGCTGGCGCATCAGGCCGAACGGCTGAATTGGCTCGTACAGGATGTTCTCTCGCTTGCTTCGTTGGAGCAGGCGCAGAAAAAAGGCGTTCAGGAGGACGGCTTGCAGGAAGTTGCTCTTTCGGACATTTTCCAAAATGCCGTTGAGAACTGTGCGGAAACTATTCGGCAAACGGGGACCCAGGTGAAAGTGTTAGATACGATGCCGGATGCGATCCTCGCAGATCCCCGGCTTCTCGAGCAGGCCGTCACCAATCTGCTGACCAATGCACTGCGTTACTCCGGCTCGCAGACGATCGAGCTTTCTGCCGTGACAGGATCTTCGCTCAAAGGAACAGCATTTGCGCAGACGGATCCCGAATGTTTGGTCCTTTCAGTGCGCGATTACGGGATCGGATTAGCTGCGGAGGATGCTGAACGGATCTTTGAGCGATTTTACCGTGTACGCAACGAAAAAGGAACGCACATTCCCGGCACGGGACTGGGACTGGCCATCGTGAAACACATTGCGCAGCTGCACGGCGGACGGGCGGAAGTCGTGTCGGAATTGGAGAAGGGGTGCGATTTTCGCCTCATTTTGCCTCGAAAACGTCTGGATACTCAAAATCAGGAGTCCAAATAGGGGATCCTGCAAGCAAAATTTTAAAATTGGAAATTTTTTTGGTTTTTTTCCAAAATTTTCCAATTTCCCCCTTGACAGAATCTTGTTGTTTGGTATAATGTATCACATGAAGTTGAGGGAATCAACTTCACAGGAAACTAAAACTAAAAAGACAAACAACCTAAAACTCGATCATACCATTAAGGAGAGAAAAATGAAATTCATCTGCAAAGCGTGCGGTTACATTCATGAAGGTCCCGAAGCTCCGGCAGCCTGCCCGGTGTGCGGCGTTGGTTCAGAAATGTTTGACGTGATGGCAGAGTCGACAGCAGCTTCTTCCAGCTCTGAAGACTCCTGCTCGAAAGTGGAGCTCCCGTCTTTCGTGACAGTCCACGCCATTGGCGACGGTAAAGTGGAAGATGAAGAGATCATGGCTGGTCTGCGAGCCCATTTTGCCGGCGAATGCGCCGAGGTCGGAATGTACCTCGCGATGAGCCGTCAGGCGGACCGTGAAGGGTATCCGGAAGTTGCGGAAGCGTACAAACGGATCGCATTTGAAGAAGCGGAACACGCTGCGAAATTCGCGGAACTCTTGGGAGAAGTCGTTGCGCCGTGCACGAAAAAGAATCTCCAGATGCGTGTTGATGCCGAAACAGGCGCCTGCTCCTCGAAATTCGACATTGCGAAGCGTGCGAAGCAGCTTGGATACGATGCGATCCATGATACGGTCCACGAAATGGCGAAAGATGAAGCCCGTCACGGTGCTGCGTTCGCTGGTTTGCTGAAACGCTACTTTGGCTGATCCTTGCGGAGCATGCAGTTGCAGTGATCCTGCGGAAAGCCGAACTTGATTTTGGCGTTTCGCGGTGCGAACAATGAAAAAAACGCAAACTGTTCATGGCGGTTTGCGTTTTTTTATGCAAGATCAGAATGGCGTCAGTATGGTTTTTGCGTAGGAACGGTTCACGTTTCTCTAATTTCTAATTTCTAATTTCTTCCCCACATTTTGAAGATCGCCCCCAGACCTTTTGCAGGCTCTTCAAAAATCGGACGCAATGTTTTCATCTGAATGAGCTGTTCGATGTCTTTTCGCCGACTGACAGCCTCTTTCATGTGTGCGAGGTTTTCCGGTGAGAGTTTTTTCGCAAACTTTCCGACGGACTCCGTCACAGTGATGGAGGAGAGCGTCAAAAGCCAGCAGTAGATCGCGAAAAGTTCTTCATTCCCGCTTTTTTTCTCGCTTTGAAGTTCCAGAAGATGATCCTGAAGTGCTTCGAGAAGCGCCTGACCGCAAACAGGAACGGTGTGCCGCAGGAATTCCTGCCGCTGGGAGTCACTGAGTTTTGCGAGGAGCTGAACGTTCCACTTCGGCTGCGTAAAGTACAGATCCGAGAGTTTTTCGTCATTTCCAGCAAGATCGATCTCAAAAAATCGGCGATAAAGCTCGAGTTTTACGATATGCGGAAATGGCGAGCGGAAGATCTCTTCCATTTGCGGTTCGCATCGTGCATCGTCTCCGCGAAAAGCCCAGCGGGAAAGAAAATTGATCTGGAAAGAAGGCTCCGAAAGCAGAAATGCCGTCTGAAACGCTCTTGGATAGGCCCATTGATAGACATTTTCCGGAAGCTCTTGCGGTGCCGCATTGAAATGCAGCCAAAAATCATCAGATCCAAGGGCGAAGCATTCGAATTTTGAAAGCCAGCGCGTGAAAATACGGTCAAGGAAAGAAACGTCGTCCTGAGTGATCTTTCGGCGAATGAGAGCGTGAACACCGTCGCGGAATTGACTGCGAATGACTTCATCTTCTGCGAAAAACGGCGAGAAGGTCTCTTTGAGAGACTCGTTTTCCCAAACATCCAGGAGTTTTGAGGAAAAAAAGTTTTCCAGAAGCATCTGAAGGCGTTTCGGATTTTTCATCAAAAATTTCCCGATATTCGGCAGGTGTGCGATCTCTTTCAGCCGCGTGATGTCCAGTGTGTCCGGATGCCGGACCAGCTCGAAAAACATTTCTGCAGAATCACGCCGTTCCCAGATGACGGCGGGAGCGTTGGCATGGAAGGAGTCCGCTTCCGTAAATTTTCCCGTTTTGACGGAGCTGATTAGGAATTCGACGTAGTTTGGGACGGTTTTCAGCGGACTTTTCTGATCACTGAAGACATTCCAAGCTGCGTTGGTTCCCTGAAAACAGTTCTGCGGAATAGAATTGGCGGGCTTTTCCAGATCCCAGAGTCCTACGACATTGGCCGGCGAGAGCATGGCATCCTGCTCGTAGGTGGAGAAGGAGAGCGCATTCCAAAGAGGGGCAGGAAGGATCCTGCAGAGTCCCCAAAGTGCTTTGACGAATTTTTCCTGTTCTGCTGCGACGAAAATACGGCCGCTTGCCGGTCGGTTCCACCACGCACGAATAAGAAATTCCCAAATCGCAAAAAGTTCCGCGTCGTTCTGCATTTCCTCAAAAATGGCGTCACTGAACATTTCACCTGGGGAAAACTCTGTCGGTTCGGGAAGTTCGGTGCTTTCGATCCCGGAATTCTCGCGCTTCCATTCAGGAGACCCCCACCATTCCAGGACCGTTTTGGCACTGATTTCGGGAAGAAGGCCGCATAGGACGTGGGAGAAATAGTTTCCGCTTCGTTTGGTGAGCGGATCTTCTCCGAGCCAAACGCTTTGTAACGCGATATTTCCAGTACGTTCACTTCGGCAGTAGAGCATCTTGACTGGAAACGGACCGAGATAACTGGAAGGAACGTTTAGTTTGAAATTCAGTGCTCGCAGGCACGCCGTCGTCTCTTCCTGCGAGAGTGTTCCAGAGGCCGCACGGATCTGAAAACCGCTTTGTCCGGAGACACTTTCTCCAGCGAGGCACGAAGTATAGTAAAACTGCTTCATTGCGTTCTCCTTGATCCTTGCGGGATCGAAATGAATGTGGTGTTTTGAGGGAAATTTTGGGATCTTCGGATCTTCGGATCTTCTGATCTTTGAACGTCCGTCTGTGCATCTGGATGGACTTCAGAAGGCGGAACGGGATCAGGGTCTGCTGCGAGCGTTGAGGTACTTGAGCTGATGCAGGATCCAGAGCAGGGGATCCACGACGTTGATGGGACGGATCTGACGCGGAATGGCTTCTCCTTCCGGGATGACACCAAGAGCGGAGACGCCGAAGAAGGAACTCGTTTCGAATTGTGTCCGAATGTTGGCTGCGAGATCTCCAGCGCCGTTTTCAGTGAGGAATTGAAGGATCTGTTCGGATTTTCGCTCGCAGACCTTTCGATTGAATCCTCCGGAATGGTTGGTTTCTTGGAAAAGCGACTGACTCTCTCGCGGAAGGATCTGACGCAGCATATCGATCTTGGTCAGAACTAAGGCGGTCGGCGTTTTGATCTTTTCGTCGGGACGCAGAGCACTTTCGTTCGTTTTGTAACTGAGGTAGTAGTCAAGGATCTCACCCGGATTTCCGCCGATCGCGTCTGGTGCAGGGATCCTGCTTCGCGTTTCAGGCGGGAGTTTATGGTAGATCGCCGGATAGCGGAATGGATCGACCATTACGATGATCCCGGAGGCGTTCAGCGCGTAGCGTCCAAAGGAGTGGAAATTCCGCATCGTGCTCAGATCTTCTCCCGCGGCATCGAAAATGACGAGGTCGATCGCGCGGAGCCGTTCTTTTCCACGGACGGTCTGCGAAAGCGTCAGTCGGTAGATCAGCGGGATCTTGATGTCGGCGTCCACCTCGGAACGCTCTGTCTGCTGAATGACGCGGTGATCTCGAAACAGACGCTGACCGTAACGGCGTTCATAGAGTTTTCGAGAATCCATTCGGCGCATTTCACGGACGTCAAAAGTCATTTGCGGGCGGAATCCAAAGTTCAGTTCCGCTGCGTACCGCGTTTCAAGCTGTTTGAGAAGCACTCCGAAATAGTTGCTTTTACCGGACGAACGGCTTCCTACGATCGCGATGATGTTGCTGCGCCGGTTCCAGTTTGCGAGCGCTTGCGGAAGGTAAAGATGGCAGTTCGGACAGATGCGGAGCGGACTTTCCGGAGTGACTTCGCGACAGAGCGGCAGATGGAATTTTCTCACGGACTTCAAAAACCAGTTTTCCGGCGGCTCGATCGCCATAGGCATTTCCGGCGGGTAGGTCATTCCAAGAAAATCCCTCATTTTTTCATCTGGAAAAAGCGCTTTTGCCTCTGACGGCCGTGTCGGCGCTTCACTCAGGTGAAATTCTTCAAAACAAAACGGACACGAAATGCGCGTCCAAGGCCAAAGGAAAGGCATGGTCTTCTCCTTGAAATGAAAATCTGCACGAAATTCACGTCATAAACAGCGAAATATTTCCATTTGAGGTCAGCGCGGAAAGTCGGCGGAGCCCGGAAATCAGATCTCGATCCCAAGCATTAGGGAATTGATCCCGGAACCGATCCCTAAAAGTGCGACCTTTTCACCTTTTTGGCAGATGCCGCGTTCCAGACCGATCGAAAATGCCGACGGAAGTGCCGCGGACCCGGTATTTCCAAGGAATTCCAGCGTTGAAAAATCCTTGGAGAAATCGATCTCCAGGGTATCGTAAAGGAGTTTCTGGTGTGCTTTTCCGACTTGGTGACAGAAAAAGTGCGCGATCTCTTCCCGTTGCCAGCCGAGAGTTGCCAGAAAACGCGGGAAAAGCCGGTTTGCCGTATCGACGCCTTGGACCAGAAGCGTTTCCGAGTCTGTTTTCATGGCGTCGCCGGACTTCACGCTGTCGTCGCTGCGGCAGAGGTGGCAGAACGCAGTGTTCGCGAGAACTTCACCGCCGAGAAGACGCATTCCGGTACGGGAAAGCTCCCGATTTACGAGAACGAAAGCGGCGCTTGCGGAACCGATGGTCAGCGACGCGAAAAGAGGTTTGATGCTCTGCCGCGTAAGCGTTTCGTCCGAATTCATCTGATCAATAGTCGTTTCCAGCAGAGAGCGTGAGTCTTCCGTTCCCACGACGATCGCAGCATCGATCTGTCCCAGTTCGATCATGTTCGCGGCCTGGATCATGCTCGTGAGGATGCCGAGGCACGCATTCGAAACGTCGAAGATCTGGCAATCCGCCGGAAGTCCTGCCCCTTCGTGCACTCCGCAGGCCGTCGCTGGTTCGAGATAGTCACGACAGACGGAACCATGAATGAGCGCACCGACACGCTGTGGATCCACGCCGCTTTGCTCGAGCGCTTTTTTTACTGTCTGAATGCTGACCGTTCCCGGACGGATCCCGCGCTGCCACAGACGGCGTTCCCGGATCCCGGTCATGAGTTCCAGCCGACCGGCCGGAAGACGAAGTCGTTCATAGACGGGAGCGAGACGGCGTTCGATCTCGTCGGTACTGACGATCTCGTCGGGCAAAAGGTTGACGGCGGCTTCGATGCAAACTTTTTCGTAACGCATGACGGAAATGGATTTTTTGGAGGTACTTTCCGCAATTCAAATTGAAATGGGAAACAAAAACAAACGGAAACTGATCTTCCTTTCATTATCGCACGAAACGGCAAATTTTCAAGGGGGGGCGCGAGTGATTTCAAGCGAAATTTTACGTTTCTTTCAGATCGGCAGAAGAAATATTTCGGAAAGAATGGAAAGTGCAGAAGATCCGTAGGGCCTGCTCCGAAAATAGACGGTTGGAGACTGGAAGATGACTGGAAGATGAATGTTTTGAAATGCGGAAGCGCACCGCCGGAATGAGACGGCGCGTTTCCTGTGTGTTTGAAGAAAATGTCGGTCAGTGGATACCGAAATTCTCCTGAAGGACTTTTCCGATGTTTGGCGAAACGAACGCAGGGAGCGTCGGGCCAAGTTTGATGTTTTTGAAGCCTAGCGCGAGCAGTGCGAGAAGAACGGCGACCGCTTTCTGTTCATACCAGCCGAGATCGAAGCTCAGCGGCAGCTCGTTCACGTCTTTCAGGCCAAACGCGTCGCGGAGCTTCAGTGCGATGACTGCCAGACTGTACGAGTCGTTACACTGACCGGCATCCAGAACACGCGGAATGCCGCCGATGTCGCCGAGCGGCAGTTTATTGTATCGGAACTTGGCACAGCCGGCGGTTAGGATCACGGTGTCTTTCGGAAGCGCTTCTGCTCTTTCGGTGAACTGGACACGCTCCTTGTGTCGGCCGTCGCAGCCCGCCATTACGACGAAGTGACGGATCGCGCCGGATTTCACAGCTTCCACGACTTTGTCTGCCAGCGCAAGTACCTGTGCATGTCCGAAACCGGTCGTCAGTTCCCCGTCTTCCAGAGGAGTCGGCGGCGGGCAGGTCTTCGCAAGCGCGATGATCTGTGAGAAATCTTTCATTTCACCTTCTTTTCGGTCTGCGATATGCGGGATCCCGGCATAACCGGCGGCTCCAGTCGTGAAAATACGGTCTCGGTAGGCCTCCTGGACCGGCGTGATGCAGTTCGTCGTCATGAGGATCGGACCATTGAAGCTCGCGAATTCCACATTCTGACGGTGCCAGGCTCCGCCGTAGTTTCCGTAAAGATGCGGATATTTCCGGAGTTCCGGATACGTATGCGAGACGAGCATTTCGCAGTGCGTATAGACGTCGATCCCTTCATCTTTCGTCTGCTCGAGCAGGTCGCGCAGGTCGCGCAGATCGTGTCCTGAAACGAGGATACCTGGACGGTTTCCAACGCCGAGTTTGACCTGTGCGAGAGCCGGCGTACCGAAGGTCTCCGTGTTCGCTTTGTCCAGAAGTTCCATCGTCCGGACGGCGATCTGACCGCACTGAAGGATCCGGGCCGTGAGTGCGTCCGGATCGCTGCACTGCGCATCGTCAGAGAGGACGGAAAGACTTTCGATCAGGAAAGCGTAGATCGCATCATCTTCAAATCCGAGGACTGCCGCATGGTGAGCGTAGGCTGCGACACCTTTCAGACCGTAAGTTAAAAGCTCGCGCAGGGAACGAAGGTCTTCATTTTCGCACGTGAGGATCTGGCAGAGCGTCACTTCCGGTTCCGTCTCTTCACCGGTCCATTTTTTTGCCTCGGCAAGCTGGGCGTGGAAGCGTTCCGCATCGAAGTTCGCGTTCGTGATGGTCATGAAGAGGGATTCCGTCACGAATCGGCCGAATTCACGCACGTTCTGCGCCCCGGCTTTTTCCCAGGCACGCGACGCTTTTTTCAGCTGAAGAACGAGCGTGTCCTGAAGATTCGCGAGATCTGCTTTCTTCCCGCACATGCCGCCCATGGTGCATCCGCGGTTTCCGTTGGCTTCCTGGCACTGGAAGCAGAACATTTTCATCGTATTATTCATCGAAAATCTCCTTTTTTAATTTTTAATTTTGGAATTTTGGAATTTTGGAATTTTGGAATTTTGACTTGCTTCTGACTTTCAATTCTCCGACCTCCTGATTCTCAATTCTCAATTCTTAATTTAGGATTTAGAATCAATTTCAGAGTCTGGATGATCCGGTCCGCTTCTTCTTCGAGCGGAAAACTGCCTTCCGTCAGTCCCCACTGCTGGATGACGAGTCGGATCGGACCGAAAATCAGGCGGAAAAGCGTTTTGGGAGGAATGTCGTCCCTAAGTTCGCCTGCTTTCTGAGCCTGCTCGAAATAAACGGACAGTTCCTCAAGGTTTCGGTGCATCAGCTGAAACATGAGATCTTCGCAGGCCGGCTCATTCGTGAACATGAATTCGGAAAAAAGGATCTTCGCCAGCTCTGGTTCCCGAATGACCCGCTTAACACGTACCCGAAGAAACGCTTCGATCCCTGCCCATCCGGTCGATTTGTCTTTTTCGATTCTAGATCCTTCGGCAAGCCGTTCGACAAGGCAACGCAGCATTTCGCCTTTTCCTGAAAAATGCCGATAGAGCGCCCCTTCTGTGATCCCGGCTCCTTCTGCGGCTTTGCGCGTCGTGAGATTCTGGATCCCCTCGCGGCAAATAATACGGAGTGCAGAGTCCAGGATCGCTTCCCGGCGCTGAGCTCCGCGAGTCAGCTTCTGAGGTGACTTTGGAGGTATTTTGCCAGTTTTGCAAATGATGGTCGGCATTTTTCGTCTTTCCGATTCCATGGGAAATGACGAGTTTTGCCAGTTTCCCATGATTGGACTTTTTTAATAATGAAAAGTAATCAATCACTTACTTCTTTATAATATACCAAAAACTGAAATCATTGCAAGGGGGGCAAGGAAAGAAATTTCAAATTTTCTCTCTTTTCATGGAAAAAACTTTCCGGCCGTGAATTCCGAAGAAAAAGCAGCAGAATGAATTTGATTTTTTCGGAGGCAATCGGGCGGAAATGGAAAGAGAGAGGGGGAAATGGAGATCGGATGGTTTGAGGAAACAGAATATCTGGGTGTTTGAGGAAGAATTTTAGAATTTTTTCGTTCTCCCCCTTGCATTTCACGAAAGTTTTGGTAGAATATTTTTAATGGGTCTCCCAATTTCAGAAAAATTTGAGAGATCTTCCGTTTTGCGTTTTGGATCTCAGAGATTTCCGAAACACCATCCATTTATTTCCTGCCTCCCAATTTGAAGGAGAAAATCATGAAAAAAGCATTCACTTCGGTCATTTTTCTTTTGACCGTCCTTACTTTCCTGCCGGTTTTTGCGCAGAGCGATGATGGTTTCGTTCCGCTTTTCAACGGTACGGACATGACGGGCTGGAAACCGTGCAAGCGCGATTTCCGACCTTACGCACTTCTTGAGATGACGGATGAAGAGCGCGCGAAGTTCTACGCGGACAATCAGGCGGAGTATGATGCTCACTGGACGATCGAAAACGGCGAACTGGTCAACGACGGCAAAGGTCCGTATGCTTCGACGGAAAAGTTTTATCGTGATTTCGAACTTCGTCTTGAGTACAAAACGGTCCCGATGGCGGACAGCGGCATCTATCTTCGCGGAAATCCGCAGGTCCAGATCTGGGATACCCGTAAAGAAGGCGGTAAATGGGGCATCGGCGCTGATAAAGGTTCCGGAGCTCTCTGGAATAATCAGAAAAATGCGCGTTTCCCGCTGGAATTTGCCGACAAACCGTTCGGTGAATGGAACGAAGTCCGCATCATCATCCGCGGTAATGTCGTGAATGTGTGGCTCAACGGCAAGCAGACCGTCAAAGATACGGTCATGGAATACACTTGGGACCGCAGCAGAGATATGCCGGAAGTTGGTCCGATCCAGCTTCAGACCCATGGCGGCGAGATCCGCTGGCGCAACATCATGATCAAGGAACTCTAAGAGAGAGTTTCGTGCGTTTTCCAAAGTAGTTTCGGCCATTGAGGTCGGTCTTTGGGAAGACGCAGGTGACAGAATGAAAAAAAGAGTTTCTCCTTTTCTCGGGGGAAACTCTTTTTGCATTTTAGGGAAATGTACTGATGGTTCTGCAGAGGCGTCTTAGTGGTTCAGGAAACCGTTCAGGAGGACAAGATCCAGCATGATGCCGAGAGTCGCGTGAGTGAGCCAGCCTGCGTAAATGGAACGAGTCCGATAGACGAAAAATCCCCAGAGGACCCCTCCTGCGATCGCTCCGAGCGTCTCAAGAAATGCGTGCGGCCCAAAATGCGCCATAGTGGAAATGAGGGTCCCGATAAGGACGGCATTTGCGCATCCGACGGTAGATTCCGTACCGAGCTGCAGGAATCCGCGAAAGAAAAATTCCCAGCTCAGATAGTAGAAAACCAGGTAGATCCCGAAATATGCGCACAGGAAAGGCCAGCCGTCGGCAAATGAAGTAAAGCCGCCGAGGAGCCATGGCGAGTAAGGGTAGGTTTTCAGGTAAGCCGGATCCGGACCTGCGAGCCAGACGGTGAGCGTGAAGAGCGGTGCCGTCATGATGATCAGGTTTCTCGTTCTGCGCCAAAACCCGAGTGTGAGACCGTAATCGGCGAGTCTTTCGCGGAAAAGGAATCGGACGATCCCCATGGGAATGAGACCGAAAAGAAGGAACGCTCCCCAGATCTGCGGCGATGATTGGATCAGATTCCAGAGCCGATCTGCCGTCGTGAGCGCGATGCCGTTTTCAACCAGCTGCATCATCACGGCCGATCCGTCTTGCTGAAGCGTAAAGAGACGCTCCGAGTACGGCAAATAGACCCAGAAGGTCACGGCAAAGGCGGCATAAAGGAGGATGAATGCCGACTTTCGTTCCTTTTTTTCAAAGAAGCAGAGAACGTAATCCATGATGGACCAGTCACGGGAAAAACCGGGAGTCCAGGGCATCTTTTCGGTGTCCGCAGGTACGTCGGACGGTTGCGTGTGCAGGGTATCGAACATGATTTGTCTGTGTATAAAAATTTAAAGGGTGACGTAGGGGCCGTCTGCGGACATTAGAAGTGGAAGCCTGTCTGCAGGATGAATCCGGGATCCAAATCGTAGGATTTTCTGGAATCTGCGATGTAGAGTTCTCGAGCGAAGGAGAGTCCCAGCTCAAAGAACCCCTGGCCTCTGGCACGTCCTTTCCAGTCTATTCCAAGCAGGATACGGTAGTCATTGTAGTCCGTGGGCTGAGCTCCGCCTTCAAGATGCGAAACGGTCCAACAGCCGCCGCCGTATTCGCCGCGAAGGAAGACGGTCATGTCACGCAGCGACCCGCCTGCCGGACGATAGGTGATCCGCGGGTTGGGGAAAAGGAGCTGGAATTCCCATTGGTCATTCGGTGTCCAAATGACGCCGCCGGAGGGAAAGATCTTGTTTCGGACTCGGTCAAGATACCAGACGCCAACTTTCGCCTTGATGCTGTTCGTTACGTCTAGCGAGACGTAGGCCCAGCTCGGAAAACGGAAACTGCTTCCTTCTACTTTTTTGAAGTCGGAGTAAATGCCGACACTGAAAAAAAGGTCAAAAGAGAGCGGAGTTGCCATGGAGGAAAACTGGAGTTTCGGCAGCCAGCGAAGACCGAGCGACGCATCAAATGTATGCGCGGCCATGTCGTAAACTTCTGATTGCGGGCCCGTCCAGTAGTTGATGGCGAAACGGGGCTCAAAAAGCAGGGGATTGTCTTGGGATGCAAAGAGCGGGACGGTGATGTCACCGACGAAATCCATGCGGAAGAGCCCCATGTTATCCCGCGAAGCGCTAGGAGTGATCCACGTCATATCGACGCCAAAATTCTGAAAAAGCCGTGTATCTGTTCCCGTGCCGAAATGGAATGCGTTGAAGGAGTGAGACGGTGAATTGCTCAACAGCGGCCGATTCGTATCTGCCGGCGTTCCGTAGGGATCCAGCGATGTGTATCCCGGAGGGGCGGGTTCCGGCGGAAGTGTTGGCGCACCGGCACCCACTTGAGCATTCGCAGTCGAGGCGGAAAGGAAAAACAGTGCGGCACAGAGTAACAGACGCAGCTGTTGCTGAAACAGACTGTTTTTAGCCATGAAGTATTGCGTACCCAAGAAAAACGGAACCGCTCCTGCGGAAATCAGGAGCCAGGCGGCATTTTCTTTCATGAAATTTTTGTTCCTGTTTGCTTCTCTGTTTTTTTTAATTTTGCGGTCCATGCCTGTTTGCCTTTGCACTTCCGAATAAATCGTGCGCCGTTTCGTGTCTGCATTCCTGCCATTACGGTCTCGGATGGCTCCGCAGGTCTGTGAACAGAAATTCCGTAGGAGCTGTTGGATTCCAGAATAGTAGATTTGCGTTTTTTTTGCAAGAGAAGATTTACATTTCTTTCCTGCTTTTGAGCAACTTTTGGGAAAATTTTGAGGAATTTTTCTGTTTTTTTGTGTTTTGGGGGAATTCTCCTCAAGAAATGCTTGTGGATCTGAAATAAAAACAGCATTAAGACGGAGTGCGTGGGCCGCCCGGCATGGTATTGTGAACGGGCGGCCTCGTGAAGTGTCTATTGCGTTTTACTCTCGAAGGTTTCGATAGTAGTGTTCGAGCATTTTCTGGTAGCCTGGGATAGGTTCCGCTTTGGGGATGAGCTTCAGTTCTTCTTTTTGCCGCTGAGGAAGTTCTCCCCAGTAGGAATTTTGCAGCTCGTTCAGGACCCGGTCCATCGTTTCCTGGATCTCCGTATTTGCGGTATCGTGTTTGGCACTATCTTTTTCTTCATTTTTTTCTTCGCCGTGATCCTGGCCGTCCGGAGAGCTTTCTTCAGATTCCGGGAGCGGTTCGTCGGAGGAACTTTGGGGATCGGTACTTTGGGAAAGGTCCTCCGTCGTTTTTTCTGTGCGTGCGACTTCCGTTTTACTCTCGTCCGGCAGTTCCATTTTCTGCAGAGTTGAACGCAGCCCGTAGAGTATTTCTTCCTGGATCGAGAACGTCATGGGACCGAGATCCTGCTTTTCGAGGAGGAAGACTACCTGGTAGATCTGCGCCAGGATCGTATCGAAGACCGTGTTGGGCTTTGCGCCGAATCCGAGGAGGTCTGCGCTTGCCGCGATCTTCCGTTCCTGAGCGGTCTGAAATTCAACTTCCGCCGCTTTTTCTGAAGCAGAAAGTTCCTGATTTTCGAGAAGTTCTTTCGTTTGCGTGTAAACGGCTTTCTGCATGGCGATGAGGACCTGAATGTCTGCCGGTTCGATCTGCGGGAGCATCTTTTCGCCGGTGAGTTCATTAGAGGTTTTTTCTGCAGCTCCAGATGCGTTTTCGTTCTCTGCTGGACTCTCTTCTTCGGTTTGAGAAACAGTATCGGGAGCATCTTTCGCTTTGGTTTCCAACCGATTTTCAAAATCTGTGTTTCTCAACCAATTTTCGGACACGCTCGGCATTCCTTCTGCAATGAGCGCCAACTCCGCAAGCTGGTCGAAGATCTGGAGCTGGAGGGTGAATTGATCTTCGAGTTTCTCCAGCGGCGGCGTTTCGTTTTGTGAGATGGCACGAAATTCCTCAATGGAAAGAAGGAGGTTTTCGCACAACAGATCCCAGTGCGGAGAAAGCGCACGAGGAAGTTTGGGGGATCTAGGTCCCGTACTGGCAAAATGGCGGCTGAAGGCCGTTTGGAGTTCTGCACAGTCACGGAAAGTCATCCGCAAATTGCGAGTCAGAGGGACGAGTGGAGTTTGGTTTTCTTCTAGTGTGCGTTCCGGAGTCAGGCAGGACTCAAGGAGCTGGAGGATCTTTTCCTGGGAAGCCCGCATCTGCGCGAAGATCTGCAGCCCATCCCGCACTGGATCCGAAGAGGGAGAGGAGATCCACTGGGAAGAGGCTTCACGAAATGCGGAATGGAGTGCGGAGGCACGTTTTTGGAGATCCCAGAACCGATTTTCATGGAGGTCCAGCAGAGCCATTTCCTGTATTTCCAGTAATCGATGCGCGAGCGGCGGGAGAGACGCAAAATGGGGACGTTCCATACCGTTTGAGTTTTGGGGAATGGCAGGGGATGGATCCTGTGGAACAGACGCAGGTTCAAGCATTTCTCCGAATCTGAAAAGGAAACGTTTGAGTTCACGATTCAGGTTCCAGAGTTTCGTTTCAGCACGGCGCAGTGCCGCGTCGTCGCGCATTCGGATCTCCATGGGAGACAGTATTCCAGCCGACTTAAGGCACGGAGCGAGTTCCTGAAAGAGGAGAGCGTGCGCTTGTTGGAGCTGAGTGAAGTCAAAGCGCATGACGTCGAAATATTCTTCACGTTTCCAGCCGCGCATTTGGGGTTCGAGGAGTTGCAGAAGGGCATCGAGTTTCTCTGCGATCCTGCGGCCGAACGTGCGTGAAAGGTCGGCCGTAAGTACATTTTTCTGGAGACGCAGTGTTTTGGTGAATTGGACGACTTCCTGATTTAGAGCAGAAATGGGAGTTCCTTGGAGTTGGGCCAGCATGGCGGAAAGTTCCCGAAGAACAGGGAGCTGGTCTTTTGACGTGAGGTTTTCGTGAAATGGAAAGGCCGGGTTTTCCTCAAGATCCTGCGTCAAGAGGTCAAGCTGCTGAGGGAGACCGTCTTTTGGGGCTGGATCTAGGAGTCTTTGTGTCAACTCCATCGTCTGCATCAGCTTTCCGGCGGCATCCGGGGCAGACTCCGGAGTCAGCTCATCGGTGAGCATCTCCCGGCACGCTTTCAAGTGGTTTCCGATCTGGCGGAGTTCCTGCGTGATGCTGACCCATCGGCGGAAGGTCTGACGCTGCATTTCATCCGGAGTTGCGATATGAAGCAGAAGAGCCTGCCCCGCTTCCCAGCGCAGGTCGGCGTCTGCTGCGAGCGGTTCCGCACGAAGGCGCATGCCGGGAGTCAGTGAGATCGCGGAAAGATCCCACGTACAGTCGGTTTGATGAAAAAGCGGCAGCGGACGGTGAGGGAGAGGCTTGGCTGGATCTGTGTTTAGCGCAGTATTTGTGTTTGCTTCCCAAATCGTCAGACCGGTCCATTTCAAGGTCCCGTTCTGTGTGCGCGGCGCAATGAAACCGTCTTCTGAAATTTGGGCGGCTGGCGACGGGGCGGGTGAGTCATTTGGGGCATGAGTTTCCGGCTGTATCGTTTTTTTCTGTACCGGGCTTTCAGCGACCCATCGAAAACCAAGAGAAGCAATGCCGAAATCATCCTGCGATTCCATCGAAAGACGAAGTCGGGCTCCGGGAAGGACCAGACGGCTGGGGATGGAATGAGTCCAGCGGACCGATGGGCGCTCGTCTTCCAGAACGCGGATCGTGTGCGTCTCCAGACGGGCCTGAATACCGTTTTCGTCCGTCAGTTCCAAAAAGTAGCTGCATTCGCGGAGCAGTTCAAAACGGAATTTGAAGACCCGTCGGTCTGCATTTTTTTCAGCCGGCTCTCCCGGAATGTACGTTCCATTCGTGAATCGAATCTTTGCGTCCTTCAATGGTCGGTCTGCTGCGATCATCAAACCGATCCGTGATCCTGTTAGTCCGGAAATTTCCCACCCGCTTTCCGACGGCGGCTGACGCAGGATCGCTGGGGGCTGGATCCGGAGCAGTGCGTGAGTCAGATTCGGGCGCGTACCGAGGCGGATCGCGTGCCGAGGCGCTTTTTGAATGTTTTCTCCCGGAAGAGAGATGGAAATGTGAAACGGTCGGCGGACATTGGGGATCCGCACAAGAAAACGTCCGAGGAACGGTGAAACTCGCAGAGTCCGAAAAGGTTCTGACGCCTCTGCGTTTTCCCACAGGTGGACCAGAACAAACGGAGCGGGGCGCTGAACGAGAAGCTCTGCGTCGAAGGTCTCGCCAAAAAGGACTTCCTTCGGGAGAGTTTTCCATTGGGGAGAAAAGTCGATCTGCCACGAGGCGGAGTCCCACGGCGGGAGGAAACGCTGGAGCGCAACGGGAGCGTTTTCGCCGCACTTTCCGCTCAGGATGCCGAGGGTAAGCGCGGTCAGGAGGGCCGCCAAACGTAATGGCCAGCGAAAACGGAAGGCCGTAATGAGACGGATCCAGACCTGTGTGTGAAAGTGCTCCATTTCGCGTTCTGCCTGTGCGATGACAGCCTCAGCCAGTTCCCGACTCGCTTCCGGTTGAGGATTTTCGAGGAAATCCAGTGCGTTTTCCAGATTTGACGGTAAAGAAAGTGCCTCGACGGCTTGCGTTTCTGCGAGGCTCTGGGGATGCAGGCTGGGCTGGTCTTTCAGTTCGAGCTGGTCTTTCAGTTCGAGCTGGTCTTTCAGTTCGAGCTGGTCTTTCAGTTCGAGCTGGTCTTGCGTGATGGTCGTTTTTTTCGTAAGGTCGGACACGCATTTAGAGTACTGGAGCTGGTGTTTCATGGTGTTAAGGCAGTGCAGGAGTTCCTGTCGGCTGTGAGGAATACATGAAAGGGAGCGTCTGAAAAAACGGAGTTCCCAGAGCATGAGCAGAACGAAGATCAGAAAAATGAACTGACGAAGGTGCACGAGATCCAGAAAATGCTGACTCCAAAGAATGTAGTCCAGCAGTTCTGCCGCAAGAAAAAAAACTCCAGAGGTCAGGAAGAGCGTTTCCAGGGTGCACTCCAGCACCAGACGTCTCCAGAGACGCCGAAACTGGTCAAGTTTTTCCTGGATCGGACTTTTCATGGACCGGATCTCCTGCGATTGGCAAAGAAAGCCGCACACGGAATGACTGGAGTGCGGACTTTCAAAAATGGCCGTTTTTTTACGGTGCGGAAATTACGAAGTGCCGTAACTGCCGTGATCTCAATGTTCAGCTTCCGTATTTTGGAGGCATCTGGCGTTTGTGGGCCGTGGCGTTCATGACGCGCTGAACTTTTGCAGTTTTTTCTGGATCGCCTGTTCCGTAAAGAAGGAACTCATCGATCTCGGCATAGCGGATCCCCATCTCATCTTCATCGGTCTGACCTTCAAAGAGACCGGCCGACGGGGCTTTCTCAATAATTTCGCGCGGAGCACCGAGGAATCGGAGAAATTCAAAGACTTCCGTGGCCGTGAGGTCTGCGATCGGATCAAAATCAAACGCACCGTCTCCCCATTTGGTGAAGTATCCCATCGCCATTTCGGAACGATTCCCCGTCCCGCAGACGAGAGCACCGCGAGCCTGCGCCAGCGCGTAAAGCGTAGTCATGCGCAAACGCGGATTTATGTTCATGATGGCTTTCTGCGCGTTTTCCGGTGAAAAAGCGGTTTCATTCACCCTCGCGGTTCCCGTGAGTTCCGGGGCTGTCGACGGATCCAAAACGGGGGTAAGTGCCTCAAGGAAGAGGGCCTTGACGTCTGAAAGATCGACCTGGAACGTCGGGATCCCAAACTGCTTTGCGGCGAGAAGTGCGTGTTCTCGATCCGTTCCGAAATTGACGGAACTCTGGCACGGCATGATGACTCCCAGAATGTTGTCGGTGGCTTTTCGGCAGAGTATCGCAGCCAGCGTGCAGTCTTTTCCGCCGCTGTTTCCATAAACGATCCCCATTCCGGGTGCCGTTTCTGTTTTTCCAATGATCTTGCGGATCCACGCGACCCGCGCTTCCAGTTCTTCTGCCCAGTTCCGAAGCATTGAATTTCCTTTCGTTGGGGACTTCTGTTTCATCTATTTTTAGTATACCACATTTGCAGCATCATGTCAAAGGTTTTTTTTCAAATCTTTATGTATATTTTTTTAACCTTGCCGGAAAATTTTCCGATTTCAGAATAATATGAAAAGAAGATAGATGGAAATAAAAGGGATCCATGCAAAACAGGAAAGAAAAGAATCATGAAAAAACTTGCTGTTTTTGTGTCTGGAGACGGTACGAATCTTCAGGCTATCATCGATTCGGTCGCTTCCGGCACCTTAACGAACGTGGAAATAGCGGCAGTTTTCAGCAGCTCGCGAAAAGCTTACGCATTGGAACGTGCGGCTCTGGCTGGGATCCCTGCGTTTTGTTTTGTTCCAAAAGAGTTCGATTCACGGGAAGCATTTACTGACGCCATGCTGGAAAAACTCCGTGAGATGGAGATCGATCTGATCGCGCTGGCCGGCTACATGATCGTCCTTGATCCGCGTATCGTGCGGGAATTTCAGTATCGTGTCGTGAACATTCATCCCTCGCTCATCCCTGCATTTTGCGGAAAGGGGAACTACGGGATCCGCGTTCATGAGAATGCGCTGGCTCGGGGAGTCAAGATCGCGGGGGCGACGACGCACTTGATCGATGACGGAACGGACACCGGGCCGATCGTGATCCAGAAAGCGATCCCTGTTCTGGACGATGATACTCCGGAAACTCTCCAGAAGCGGGTTATGAAAGAGTGTGAGCACGTGATCCTTCCTGAAACCATTCAGCTGATGGCGGATGAGCGTCTTGTGGTCGAAGGACAGCGGGCGCGCATCCGATGGATCGCAGAAGACTGAATTCTTTCAGCGAGACGGATCGGAACGAAACGAAACGCCGACGGAAAAAGCCGTGAAGGAGACTCGGAATGGAGTTTCTTCACGGCCTTTCTTTTGGTTGATCTTCGGTTTCGTTCAGGCTCGGACCTAATTCAGGCTCGGGCTTAATTCAGGCTCGGGCTTAATTCAGGACTGGACGGCGCGGGACCTGGACGACGCGCGGAGAAAGGTCAAACATGATCCCTTCAACCTCTTTTTTGGCCGGGCGTCCCGGAATGTCGCGGAGAGTCTTGCGTTTGATGCTCGCCACGCCGGACTGATTGGGGTCGATGGAGGGACTGAACTGCTGGATGACGCTCAGGATCTCCGGGCGGAACTGGAACTGGCCGTTGACTTCTTCGCCGACGAAGTCGAAACTTCCAACGGTGACGATACTGGCGTATCGGTCGCGGAAAACGTAGGCTTCGATCCCTTTGGCGCGGAGCGCGTCGCAGAGTTTGACGGCTTTTTCATCGGCTTCGCTCAGGGTCTGGCCTTTGATGGACAGTCCGCGCGCATCGTTAGCCTTGATCTCGGCGATACGCTGCTGATTCAGAGTCGTGACGCCCTTCAGGACTGCGACTTGGACGGTGTACTTGCCGGGGCAGTCGAGCAGGGAGTAGCGTTTGATGTCCTGGTTCGCGGCCAACACGACCGGGTCAAGGCCTGCGGAAACGAAATGCTCACGGGAAAGGAGCGGATTGGAGGTGATGAACGCACGGGAAAGCGGAGCATTTTTGTCCTGACTGATCATCGGATGAACAGAATCGTTTCCGGACATGCACTTGGGGCACAGAGGACGAATGGTCTGCAGTGCACGCTGGGCACGAGGATCTTCTACGGACGTGAAGTTTCCGACCAAGACGGCGAATTCGTGTGTCATGGACGGTGTCATGTACGTGTACGTCGTAGAAATGCGCGGGGCTGCTTCCGGATTTTCCGGGTCGACGACATAGTACGGACGGCCTTCCGTCGTGTTACCTTCACCCGATTCTTTGACGTAGATGTACGCCTGAAGACGGAAATCCTGGCGAAGCTCCTTTACCAGTGCGACGGCTTGATCTGCTGCGATCTTCGGATCGGGGTTTGCAAACGTGCATACTGAAACGAACCAGGGACCGTCTTTTTCTGTCACGAGCCAAGGGGTCAGGTCTTCTGCGGATACTGAGACCGCAGTGTGGAAAAACAGACAGGCAGCCAGTGCCAAACCAAATTTTTTCAAATTGAAAGTCATGGAAAATCTCTCCCTGAATAAAAAACGCGACCCGGAACCGGATCCGTTACCCATTTTTTCTAATTTGTGGGAAGTATAGCGGATTTTAAATTGCTTTGCTAGACCAAAACTTTAATTTTTTTGAGAAAATTCCATAAAAAAGCAGAAAATTGTCAAAATATTTGAAAAAAGACGGCTTGAGGCGAAAAGGACGCCGAAAGAGAAGACCGACTCTCCCCCTTTCCACGTCCTCCGCGCCTCCGCATGAAAAAAACGTTACCCCAGACCGCTACTCTGCCTCAAAATCGATTCCCTCCTTCTTCGCATACCTCTCTGCCTCCGACCCGACTTCACCGTAGATCGTGAGGCTCCAGCAGTCTTTGAACGCTTCATTTCCAATGCTCGTCACGCTGTTGGGGATCGTCACCGACGTGAGGCTGTTGCAGCATTCGAACGCGGAATCTCCAATGCTCGTCACGCCGTCGGGGATCGTCACGGACGTGAGGCTGCCGCAGCCGCAGAACGCGCGATATCCAATGCTCGTCACGCCGTCGGGGATCGTATACTCGCCAGAAAGCGATCGGGGAGCGCCAAGGAGCGTTTTGCCGTCGTGGGAATAATAGACACCTGCCGCGTCGCAATACGGTAACGGACCCGTGGAAAAGGGAATTTCGTTGCTTTTCGCATACGTTTGGGATGCGGAACCTTCAGTGCTGTAAATAGTGAGCCTGGAGCAGCCTTTGAACGCTTCATTTCCAATGCTCGTCACGCTGTCGGGGATCGTCACAGACGTGAGGCTCTCGCAGTCGGAAAACGCTTCATTTCCAATGCTCGTCACGCTGTCGGGGATCGTCACCGACGTGAGGCTGGAGCACTCGTAGAATGCGCGATCTCCAATGCTCGTCACGCTGTCGGGGATCGTCACTGACGTGAGGCTGGAGCAGCCCCAGAACGCTTCATTTCCAATGCTCGTCACGCTGTCGGGGATCGTCACCGACGTGAGGCTGGAGCAGCCCCAGAACGCTTCATTTCCAATGCT
>SUVI01000231.1 GCA_015062085.1 Planctomycetaceae bacterium | reverse complement strand
CTCGCACAATGAAAGCTCCTCAAAGATCACCGGCGGCACGCTGAACGTCAGCGGCAAGGGACTCTACATCGGAAAACAGTCCGGCAGCGGAACATGGAGCTCGACCTTCACGCAGGAAGGCGGGTCGGTCAACATCGGGTCAGGCACAAACATCACCCTCGGCGAAGGCGGCAGCTATATCATGACCGGCGGGACGCTCAACACCCCGGCCATCATCGGTTCCACGAACGAAAACTTCAAGATCACCGGCGGCCGTCTCTCCCCCGGCGGAAAAGGCCAGATCGCCATGACGCACGTGACGGGCGACATCACGCTCGGCGGCGACAGCGCGTTTGAAGTCACGATCGGAGCACTCCAGCCAGACCTCACCGACAGCAGCGATATTCTCGCAGTCGACGGCACGCTGACTCTTGATTCCCTGCTGGTGCTCGACATCATCGACACGCTGAATACAGACGATGAGTACCTGATCCTTGCGTCCAAAAATCCGATCCAGTCCAATGAATACGGCTCCGCGGAAGCGTGGGCATTCGAAAATGCGGTGAACGGCATCGTCCTGACCGTTGCGGAAAATTCGAATCTTCTGGAGGGCTACAATTACGTCGTGACCGCCCGCTTTGGCGAACAGGCCGGCGACGGCGTCCCGGAACCTGCGGCATGGGTCCTGCTGGTACTCGGCTGCGGCCTCCTCTTCTGGCGGAAAAAGAAGACTGCCGTCCTTCCCGCTCTCGCACTCTCCTGTGTCCTGACCGGCTGCGGCGGCCCCGGATATCCGGTCTGCACATGGGAAGGAACCGTCAGTCTGAAAGGCGAACCGGTCCCATCCGACGCCACGGCTACCATCACGGTCTCCTCGACCGATGCGAAGACTGCCTCCCGCTCTGTTTCAGCTCCGATCGTGAATGGAAAGTATGTCCTCGAAAACGTTCCGCAGGGGGAAGTCCTCGTTCAGTTCAACATCGTACAGGAAACTCCGGCGAAAAACCCGGAAGACGCTGCCCGTGGAATGACGGACGTGAAGAACCTCATGCCGAGAAAATTTAAACCGTTCACCGAAACTGCAAACGGTGACGCGATCGATAAGAATTTTGAAATTAAGTAAGTTAAATCAAAAATGAAAAACACAAAACGCGGATTTACTTTGGTCGAACTGTTGGTCGTCATTGCCATCATAGGGATGCTTGTGGCTCTTCTGCTCCCGGCGATCCAGCAGGCGCGTGAATCAGCCCGGCGAATGCAGTGTGCGAATAAGCTGAAACAGCTTTCACTCGGAATCCACAATTACGAGTCAGCACACAAAGGTTTTCCCTATGGATGCTATTCCTGGGCAGACGACTGCGATCCCGCACGCTGGGACGGTTCTACCAAACGCTGGTACGAGGACCACAACTGGTACTCTTACGTCATGGCCTACATCGACCAGACGGCGATCCACCAGATGATCGATTTCGACTACATGATGTCGCACGTCAAAAATTACGAAGCACGAACGACCAAATGTCCGAACTTTTCCTGTCCGTCAGACATCGGACAGGTCGAAAACGAGTGGAACCACAAAAACTGGGCGAAACTCCGTTCCAATTACGTCTGCAACTGGGGCAACACAAACTACGCGCAGACGAACATTGGCTCTCCCGGCACGGATGAAGACCTGGATGGCGAGGGCTACGATCCGAACAATCAGCGTTTCCGCGGCGCGCCGTTCGTTCCCAAGCGCAACAATCCGATGCAAAAGATCAAAGACGGTCTGAGCAATACGCTGATGTTCTCCGAAACGCTCGTTCTTCCGCACACCGGCTCCGCGTGGGGCGGTCCGATCAGCGAAGTTTCCGTCTCCGTCGGCGGTCAGACCTTCAACGGTTTCCGTACGCCGAACTCAGAGGATGGAGACTCGGTCATTCAGCATCCGTCTGCTGCGATCTGTGCTTCCAACGGCATCCCTACGCCGAAAAAGGTCAGCGGGCACCTGAACCAGATCTTCACGGCCCGAAGTCACCATCCCGGCGGCGTGAATGCATCCCGATGCGACGGAGCAGTCTCGTTCTACTCGGACGACATCAGCGCGTTCGTCTGGCAGGCATTGAGTACTGCCGCAGGGAGTGAGCAGATCAAAAAAGAGGACGAAATTTAAGTGCTCTGCTTTCATATTTCGCATGACGGCCGCACTGTACAGGACGCGGTGGGTACTGTCATGCGTTTCCTTATTTTATGGGTTTGATGTTTTACTGGAAATTGGAAACCAACCTATGAAAAAATGGTTTTTTTCACTGAGCGCCCTTTTGCTGGCGTGTACCGGGTCCGTTTTCGCGGAACCGGCCTCCCACGAGTATAACATCTCCCCGGTTCCCTTCACGCAGGTGGAAGTCCCGAATGGATTCTGGCGTCCGCGTCTCGATGCTGTCCGCGAGGAAACGATCCCGTTCTCTTTCAAAAAATGTGAAGAGACCGGCCGAATCAGCAATTTCGCCAAAGCCGGCGGTCTGATGGAAGGCCGGTTCCAAGGAATCTACTTTGACGATTCCGACCTCTACAAAGTGATCGAAGGGGCTGCGTACGTTCTTGCTCTCCAGAAGGACGAGAAACTCGACGCATACCTTGACGAGATCATCGCGAAGATCGCGGCCGCGCAGGAAGACGACGGCTACCTCTACACCTCCCGCACGATCTACCAGAAGGCGAAGGACAAAAAAGGCCAGTACATGCCGCCGGGAGGTCTTGAACGCTGGAGTGCTCCCGTAGGAAACGAACTTTACTGTATCGGTCACCTTTACGAAGCGGCGTACGCGCACTATCTCGCGACCGGAAAGCGCAATCTGCTCGACATCGCGCTGAAGTCTGCGAACCTCATCTGCGACACGTTCGGCGTCGGCAAATCTCAGAACTGGCCGCCGGAGCATCAGGAGATCGAGATCGGGCTGGCGAAACTCTACCGTCTGACCGGCGAACGGAAGTACCTCGACACTGCGAAGTACTTCCTCGATATGCGCGGACAAAAGGAAGGAAGGACATATCCGAGTTTCGGCCTGTTTCTTCAGGACCACCTTCCGATCCTCGATCAGAAGGAAGCG
>SUVI01000044.1 GCA_015062085.1 Planctomycetaceae bacterium | reverse complement strand
GCGTCTCGCACCGCTTTCCACCATCGCCTTGGGAGGCGACGCGTCTCGCGTCGCTTTTCTACCATCGCCTTGGGAAGCAGCGCGTCTCGCGTCGCTTTCCACCATCGCCTGGGGAGGCAGCACGTCTCGCGCCGCTTTCCACCATCGCCTTGGGAGGCAGCACGTCTCGCGCCGCTTTCCACCATCGCCTGGGGAGGCGGCGCGTCTCGCGTCGCTTTTCTACCATCGCCTGGGGAGGCAGCACGTCTCGCACCGCTTTCTACCATCGCCTTGGGAGGCGGCGCGTCTCGCACCGCTTTCCACCATCGCCTTGGGAGGCGACGCGTCTCGCGTCGCTTTTCTACCATCGCCTTGGGAAGCAGCGCGTCTCGCGTCGCTTTCAACCATCGCCTTGGGAGGCGACGCGTCTCGCGCCGCTTTCCACCATCGCCTTGGGAGGCGACGCGTCTCGCGTCGCTTTTCTACCATCGCCTTGGGAGACAGCACGTCTCGCGCCGCTTTCTACCATCGCCTTGGGAGGCGACGCGTCTCGCGTCGCTTTTCTACCATCGCCTTGGGAGACAGCACGTCTCGCGCCGCTTTCCACCATCGCCTGGGGAGACAGCACGTCTCGCGCCGCTTTCCACCATCGCCTTGGGAGGCGACGCGTCTCGCGTCGCTTTTCTACCATCGCCTTGGGAGGCAGCACGTCTCGCGCCGCTTTCCACCATCGCCTGGGGAGGCAGCACGTCTCGCGCCGCTTTCCACCATCGCCTGGGGAGGCAGCACGTCTCGCGTCGCTTTCAACCATCGCCTGGGGAGGCGGCGCGTCTCGCGTCGCTTTTCTACCATCGCCTTGGGAGACAGCACGTCTCGCGTCGCTTTTCTACCATCGCCTGGGGAGGCAGCACGTCTCGCACCGCTTTCAACCATCGCCTTGGGAGGCAGCACGTCTCGCGCCGCTTTTCTACCATCGCCTTGGGAGGCGACGCGTCTCGCGTCGCTTTTCTACCATCGCCTTGGGAGACAGCACGTCTCGCGCCGCTTTCAACCATCGCCTGGGGAGGCGGCGCGTCTCGCACCGCTTTCAACCATCGCCTTGGGAGGCGGCGCGTCTCGCGTCGCTTTCAACCATCGCCTTGGGAGGCAGCACGTCTCGCGTCGCTTTCCGCCATCGCCTAGGGAGGCAGCACGTCTCGCACCGCTTTCCACCATCGCCTTGGGAGGCAGCACGTCTCGCGCCGCTTTCCACCATCGCCTTGGGAGGCGACGCGTCTCGCGTCGCTTTTCTACCATCGCCTTGGGAGACAGCACGTCTCGCGCAGCTTTCCACCATCGCCTTGGGAGGCGACGCGTCTCGCGTCGCTTTTCTACCATCGCCTTGGGAGGCAGCACGTCTCGCGCCGCTTTCAACCATCGCCTGGGGAGGCGGCGCGTCTCGCGTCGCTTTTCTACCATCGCCTTGGGAGGCGGCGCGTCTCGCGTCACTTTCCGCCATCGCCCGCACACAGGCAGACGGCCCACTGACTTAGTATAAAAGAAGTGCCTAGAAAAGTCAAGGGGCATCCCCAAAAAGTCTGGATTTTATGAAAAAAGTTGCGATTTCATAAAAAAAAGATGTCACATTGGGGAAAATAGGGAAGTTTTCGAGGGATAAATTTCGTGTATTTTGGCGAAAAACCGCCCTGCCCCCTAGTAAAATAAAAAAAATCGACTATAATCAGAATAAATTTATTTTGGTTCATTTCCATAAAAGGAGATTTTCTATGATCAAAACTCGCCCGATTATTTGCGGAATGATTTCCTGCGCAGTTCTTGCAGGAAGCGCCGTTTTTGCACTGGCCGACGACGTTCGCCCCTGGCAGGTCAACTCGACAGAGTGGCTCTCCAAATTCAGCAAAGCGGCTCCGGTCGAAAACGCGGACGCGGCAACTGAAGATGAAATGAAACCGTACACGGAAGTCATCGCCGGTACGGAGATCACGTTCGACATGGTCCCGATCAAGAGCGGTACGTTCATGATGGGCGCGACTGAAGACGAACTGGATGAGTACGGTGTTGACGCTGACGAATATCTCGGCATCGACAATGCCGCAGAAGGCCCGCAGCACGAAGTGAAAGTCGATGCTTTCTGGATGGGCAAATGCGAAGTCACGTGGGCAGAATACGAAGCGTGGTCCGCGAGCCTTGAAAAGCAGATCCGCACGGCCGGCGGTTTCGCGGCTGGTGAACTGGAAGCAGTCGCCGACGGCATGATCCGTCCGACCCCGCCGTACACGGACATGACGTTCGACATGGGCAAAGACAATTGCCCGGCGATCGCGATGTCGGTCTACGCAGCTCAGATGTACTGCAAGTGGCTCACCGCGAAAACGGGCCGCTACTATCGTCTGCCGACCGAAGCGGAATGGGAATACGCCTGCCGCGCCGGAACGGACACGCCGTACAGCTTCGGTGATGAAGACATTGAAGAGTATGCCTGGTTCTATGACAATGCAGACGACAAATACCACGAAGTCGGTCAGAAAAAACCGAATGCGTGGGGCCTCTATGACATGCACGGCAACGTTCGTGAATGGTGCCTTGACGAGTACCTGGTAGACGGCTACGCCAAAGACGCTGACGGCGCCGAAAATCCGTACACGTCCACCGAAGGCCGTAAACGTTACTCCACGGTCGCCCGCGGCGGTTCCTGGTACGACGATGCCGAAAATCTGCGCTCAGCGACCCGTTTCGGTTCCAACAAATCTTGGAACCAGGACGATCCGCAGATCCCGAAATCCATTTGGTACGAATCTTCCGCGAAAGAAGTCGGTTTCCGCGTCGTGCGTCCGCTCGCCGTCCCGACTGCTGAAGAAGCTGCCGCTTTCGAGCCGGATCCGGAAGAAGCCGTCAAGTACGGTAAGCTGAATGCCCGTCAGCAGAACTAAGCAAAACGGGTATCTGCTGAACGTTTAGAATTTGGACTTTTTACCCTCCCGCTCTGATTCGACGGAGCGGGGTAGGGGGGGTTTGTGTCCTGAAATATAAAAAGAGCGCCCATCGTGACGCTCTTTTCTGTGTGAGATCACGCCGAATTTTACGTTCGGCAAGGCCTCTTTTTCCCTTTTTTCCCTTTTCTTTTCAGTGCATTTCTGCGCCCTTCCATCTTTTCAGCGGAATACTTTTAAACAAATTTACACAAAAGAGCCGACAGAGATACTGTCAGAAGTTTTAGACAGGAAAACAGATAAAAGGAGGAGCAGTGATGGGTAAAAAAAATCGAAAGCCCCCAATGTGTAAATATGTTCTTGGTCGATTTGATGAGTTCGAGGATGAATACCTCGGCGATTTAGAGGACTCAGAGCCAGAAAGCCCAGAGGCCTCAGAGAACTCCGTAAAGCCAGCAGAGCCGGCAAGGACCGTGAAAGTTGCACTTCTTGGCGGAGGCTCCATTGGAAAAGTTCATGCCTATGCGTACCGAACGCTTCCTTTTTATTCAGACCCGCTCCCGCTGAAGCCGGAGATCCGGTACGTCGTGAACTCGCGGATGGAAACGGCAGAGAAAGCAGCGCGGCTCGCAGGCTGGGCCGAGCCGCTGACGGATTGGCGGAGGGCCATTAATGATCCCGATGTGGAGATCGTGGACATTTGCCTGCCGAATCATCTGCATTTTGAGGCGCTCAAAGCCGTGCTCCGTTCCGGAAAGCACATTTACTGCGAGAAGCCGGTCGTTCTGAACGCTGCGGAAGCGGACGAACTGGAACCGCTGCTTGCGGAGTACCGCGGGGTTTCGCACGTCGTGTTCCACACGCGTTTTTTTGCGTCGGCGATGAAGGCAAAAGCCATGATCGAAGAGGGAAAACTCGGCAGGATCCTGGAATTTCGCGGAGCATATCTTCAGAATTCGCACGTGGATCCGGAGCGCCCGCTTCGCTGGAAGAATCTGAAATCGTGCGGCGGAGGAGCGCTGATGGACATTGGCTCGCATTTGATCGATCTTGCCGACTGGCTCGCTGGTCCTCTGAAGGACGTTTTCACGCTGGAAGCCTCGGCAGTCCCAAAAGATCCGGAACGTGCGGAAGATTCCATCGCGATGCTCTGGCGTACGGAGCAGGGGAGCATCGGCACGCTTCACGCATCCAAAATGGCTCACGGTACGGAAAATGACCTGACGCTTGAGATCTACGGGACTCGCGGAGCTTTGCGCTTCGACGTTCAGGATCCGCATTTCCTCGGCTGGTTCGACGGCCAGCGCCCCACGTCCCCTTTCGGAGGCGAGGCTGGCTGGACGCGCATCCCGGTCGGAAACCGCTACGAGGATCCAGATACCGATTTTCCTGCTGCGAAATCCGGGATCGGCTGGGCTCGCGCACACTGCACGTCGCTGGCGCATTTCCTGCACAATGTCGCAGCCGGGAAAAATCTCGACGGCTCTCCGGATCTGGCGCGCGGACTTTACGTTCAGCGTCTGATGGAAAAATGCCGCCAGAAACCGACAGCATGAGATCTTCAGTGCTTTTCCCATAAGAACCTTTCCCATAAGAACCTTTAAAGCTCTCAGAAACGCACAGACGCTCCGAGAGCTTGCTTTTCATTCCAAAGAAAGAAAAGAGGTAAAAGGCAGTGAACGTGCCCAGACACGAATTTCACGGAAAACACAAAAAGACTCAAAGAAAAATTTAAAAAATCAAAAAATGTTCGAGCCGTCTGTTTTTACTGCTTTTTTTGTTAAGGTCAGTGTTTCTCTGTGCGTTTTCTGTGTCTTCCGTGGTGAACTTCCGTGGTGAAACTGGTACGCAGTTCCCGGATGGACAAAAAAACGCTTTCACAGTGGAACTGTAAAAGCGTTTTGAAGTTGCGGGGGCAGGATTCGAACCTGCGACCTCGAGGTTATGAGCCTCGCGGGCTGACCGGCTGCCCCACCCCGCGATCTATCAAGTCATTTCTCAATGACGGAGTTAAGTATACCATAGTTTGCATTTCTTTCAAGGGGGGGGGAAGCTAAAATTTCGAAAATTTCCTCTTTTTCTTGCCAAATCCCTCTGAAAGAGAGTTTCTGGCAAATTTCCCTCTAGCCGAAAATCAGAAATTTTGCTATCCTAAATTGATTTTGTCCGGAAAATTCCCGCCCTATTTTCAAGGCGGCTGAATTTCCTATTTTCCTGAAACCATGAAGAAAATTTCATGAAGAAACCGTGCGCGTTCCATTTCCGTGATCCGCTGATTTTCATGCAGATCGCGGTCCTGCTTTTTTCTGCCTCCGGCTGCCGGGTGTGGTATCGGACGAAAGTTTCGTCTGCCGACACCATCGCAAGCCGTCAGTTCGTGCAGCAGGCGGTGGAATCGATCGAACAGGAAAACATGGAGAACGCGACCTCACAGCTTGCACTGGCGGTTCGTGCAAATCCGGAAAATATCGAGGCCGGAACACTCTACGCGGACACGCTCTGGAATCAGGGAAAGCGTCAGGAAGCCATTGCTCAGATGGAAAAAGTAGTGCGAAATTCCGAGGTCACTCCGGAATTGGTCGTGAAACTCTCCTGGATGTTCTTTGAGTGTGCGGAATACGAAAAAGCACAGCAATTCCTGACTTTGGGACTGAAACACGATCCGGAAATGGCAGACGCCTGGCTTCTGCAGGCCAAACTGTATGAACTTCAAGGCGAAGAGGACCTAGCGCTCAATGCATACCATCAGGCAGTTTTTCATGCGCCGGAAAATGGAGACTTTCAGCTTGCGCTCGCCCACCAGTACCTGAAACAGAGAAAATTCCAGCGTGCACTGGAGTCCGCACGCGCAGCAAAAGGAAAGATCTCTGAAAATTCCGATTTTTCCGCAGAGCTTCTTCTCTGTGAAGGCAACGCGCTCATGAAACTGCAGAGAACTCCCGAGGCTGCGCAGACTTTCCGGCTCGCATTTTCAAATGACCCGAAAGACCCCGAGCTTCTTTCCCGGCTGGCTTCCGCTCAGCTTCAGTGCGGTGACTTGGCTGGAGCGCACCAGACCGCACTTCAGGGACAGAAAACGGCTCCACAAAATACCGCCTTTCCGCAGATACTTCACCAGATCCAGATCGCGTCGGAAACACACACTTTCCCGCAAGAACTCCCGCACACGGTCCAAAACACCGTCCCGCAGTCCGCTCCGTCGACGGTTCCCGGCCCCGTCCTCGCAGAACCGGAAATGCGTATCGGGCAGGAAGTTCCCGATTTCCGTCCGCAGTATCCCCAAAATCGGCACGGACTCCAGCACTGATCCGCCAGAATGCGAGTAAAAGCCAAAGAAATTGCGCAAGTTTTCCATGGAAACGGTTGACAAAAAATTCTGTCTGCGTATAATTGAGAAAAAATGGGATGAAATTTTACTCCAGAAGGGACCAAAATGAGCGAATCTCCGGATGCCTGGACCGTTCTTCGTCTTCTCCAGTGGACGACGGACTATCTGAAAAAGCATGAAATGCCTTCCCCGCGGCTTGAAGCGGAGATCTTGCTGGCCGAGGCGATGCAGTGTACCCGCGTCGATCTCTACACACGGTTTGACTATGAGCCGACAGAAAAAGAACGGGCTGCGTTCAAGGCGCACATCCAGAAACGGGCGCAGGGGATGCCGGTCGCGTATCTGGTTGGACACAAGGAGTTTTACTCGATCGATTTTCTTGTGGATCCCAACGTTCTGATCCCACGGCCGGAAACGGAATTTCTCATCGTGGGACTTTTTGACCTCGTGAAAGAAAAGTTCGGCTCGATGGATGCCGAGCTTTCCATCTGCGACATTGGAACGGGAAGCGGGATCCTGCCGGTCACTTCTGCACTGCATTTGAAAAACGCACGGTCCGTCGGCGTGGATATTTCACGCGGTGCTCTGGAAGTCGCGAAGAAAAATGCACAGCGGTACGCCGAACGTCTTGGCGGCCGAGTCACGTTTCAGGAAGGGGATCTTTTCAGCTCGCTCCCGAAAGGAACGCAGTTTGATTTCATCGTTTCCAATCCGCCGTACGTTGGACGGAAGGAGATCGACGCGGAGCTGGAAACGAACGTCTACCGCTACGAGCCGCACACCGCGCTTTTCGGCGGAGAGATCGGTACGGAACTAATCGGCAGAATGCTTCCCGATGTGCCGAAATTCCTGAAGGACGGCGGTTTTTTCCTCATGGAACTCAGTCCGATGATCCACGAAGCCGTCGTGGAAATGGTCCATAGAACACCGGGGCTGACGTATCTGCGCACGATCAGGGATCTGGATCAGCAGGCTAGGATCATCGTCGTGCAAAAAAATGGAGCAGGGGAGTGAGGCATTCGAGCGTCAGAGCACGGAAAAGGAGCGTAAGTTTTGCGCATTTTCCGAGTTTCGGTCGTTTTTCCCATACGCAGAACTTCTCTTTTCGGACCGCATTCAGGATCGCTTTTCCCCCGTCGTGAAAAAGCCGGATCTCAAGCCGGAATGTGCGCGGAACTCTCTGGATCAGCGGGCGTCCTGCCTCAAAAAAACTTTCCGCCCAGCGAACTTCTTCTTCTAAAAGCGCCTGAAATTCCGGCGTAGAAACGTTTTGCGCAAATTGCGTCTCCGTGTACCCGAAACGCTCGCGATCCTCTTTTGGAAGGTAGATCCTCCGCTTTTCGTGCCAGTCTCGGGCAACATCCTGCCAGAAATTCGCAAGCTGAAGTCCGGTACAGATAGCATCGGAAAGCCGAAACGCCTCTTCGTCCGTCATGCGTGCGAGGTAAAGGATCAGCCGTCCGACCGGATTTGCCGAGCAGCGGCAGTAGGCGAGGAGCTCCTCCCGCGCCGCGTACTCTTTCTGGATCCTGTCCTGCCGGAAAGCCGTGAGAAGATCCGCGAAGACCGCCATCGGGATCCCGAATTCTTTTACCGTTTCTCCAAGGGCAAGAAAAACCGGATGACGCGGAGTCTGTCCGTCAAAAAGCGCGTTGAGTTCCGACTCCCACCAATCGAGAAGCTGGAGAGAAAGTGCGTCTTCTGAAACTTCATCTCCGAGATCATCCGCCCACCGGCAGTAAGCGTAAAGTGCGAAAAAATGCGGACGGAGCGCTTTCGGAAGAAGAAACGAAACGACCGGAAAATTCTCGTAATGCCTGCGCGCCAGAGTTTCACAGTACGCCGAGGCCTGTGTCTGCGTGAAGTGCGGGATCCGGCACGATACAGTCTCCGGAGTCAATTCCGCGAGGGAAACGCCCCACTTCGTCAGATCCTGGATGGGAAAACCGGTCGAAAAAAGCATTTACTCCTCCATTTTCGCTTTTTTTCGGTCGCGGATCCGGTAACTGATGACCAATGCCGCTGCCGAGGAGACCATCGCAATATTCACGAGATAGAACCAGCCGACCCAGTTCCATTCATCAGTGAAACGCAGCAGACCAAGAACATACCCAAGAATGATGAGCGAATAGAAACGCAGACTTACACCGCCGCATGATTTGGAAGTCCAAAGTTTCCAGAGCCCGATCGGCCAGCTTGCGCCGAAACAGACCATCATTCCCGCTTCAAAGATCAAATTCCAGTCCATTTTTTATTTTCAGTTTCTCTTTTTACTTTTCTCTATTCCGATCTCCCTTTTTGTGAAACACATTGGGAGGATTTTGGCGTTTTGGTAAAGAAGATCCAGCCGGAGTCTAGAAAATTTTTTAAAATTCCGCACCGGGGGCCTTTTCTTTTTTACATTTCTGGCTATAATAAAAATACCGATAGAGAAATTCTCTCTTCATCGGACCATGCAGAAGTGGCGGAACTGGCAGACGCGCTGGATTTAGGTTCCAGTGAGGAAACTCGTAGGGGTTCGATTCCCCTCTTTTGCATTTTTCGTAAAAAAAGCACCTCATCGCAGGTGCTTTTTTTGTGGATGCTCGCAACGGCACGGCATACAGTTAGAAACATCAACGCCGTATTCCGTCCGTCAAGTTCCGTCCGTCAAGTTCCGTCCGTCAAGTTCCGTCCGTCAAGTTCCGTCCGTCAAGTTCCGTCCGTCAAGTTCCGTCCGTCAAGTTCCGTCCGTCAAAACCTGCCGCTCGAAAAACTAACCTTCCTCCGAATCACGGAAGAGGCAGCTGATCGATTCGTTGAAGTGGATGCGCCGGATCGCTTCGCCCAGCAGTTCCGCGACAGAAAGGACACGCAGACGGTTCGGCGTGCGTTCCGGAGTGAGCGGGATCGTGTCCGTCACGACGATCTCTTCGACCGGTGCCGCATTCAGTTTTTCCACTGCCGATCCGCAGAATACAGCGTGCGTCGCCGCAATGTAGACTTTCGCTGCGCCTGCGTCCTTGATCATTTTCGCAGCACCGCAGATCGAACCGGCCGTGCTGATCATGTCGTCAAAAAGGATCGCAGTCTTTCCTTCGACCGAATCCCCGGTAATGTTTGCCTGGACCGTGTCCGTCGCGCTGGAACGGCGTTTATCGACGATCGCCAGACCGCCGCCGAGAACATGCTGGTGCTTGAGGGAACGTTTCGCACCGCCGGCATCCGGGCTGACGATGACCAATTCTTCTTCCGGGATCTGGAGCGACTTGAAGTATTTGTCCAAGATGATCCCTGCATTCAGATGATCGACCGGAATATTGAAGAAACCTTCGATCTGCGCAGCGTGAAGGTCCATCGAGATGATGCGGTCCGCTCCCGCTTCGGTCAGAAGGTTGGCGACCAATTTCGCCGTGATCGGAACGCGGCCGTCGTCTTTTCGGTCCTGACGCGCGTAACCATAGTAAGGAACCACGCACGTGATGCGACGCGCACTGGCACGACGGAAACTCTCAATGAGGATCAACAGCTCGACCAGACTTTCATTCACCGGCTGGCAGGTCGGCTGGACGATGAAAATATCATGACCGCGGACATTATCGTTGATCTTGCAGAAAATCTCTCCATCCGGGAAATTCGTGATCGTCAGATTACCTAAAGGCTGACGAAGGAAATCCGAGATCCCTTTGGCCAGTGCAGGATTTGCGCGTCCAGTAAAAATTTTCATGATCTGTCCTCTAAAATAATGAAAAGCTCGTGCGATCCGAATCCATACCGAAAATAAGATTTTCGGAGAAACGGAAAAATACTGATTTTCACTCATTATAGCGCATCCTGAAAATTTCTAAAGGGGGACAGGGCACGATTTTCTTCAAGGAAATAGAAAAAGTAAAAAAATTTTTTCAGAAAAAAGAATTTATTCCGTAAAAACTCTCGAAAAGAGGGACACTACGGACTCGCAAACGCTCCCAAGCGGCCCCATCCTGCCTCCGTCTCGCAATCCCATTCTTCACACCAAACCACACAGACCATACGGAACACCCATCCATTTACCTGCCCCATGCAAGAGTCCTCCCAATCACAGACAGGCCGAAAATTCAAAAAAATCGTTAAAACTTACCCATTTTAGATAATCCAACCCACTTCATCTTGCCGATAATAAGAATGAACGTCTAACCAGAGTCCAAACCTGATGAGAAAAAAAATGAAAAAGTTCAGAAGATCCATTTTACTTTTTTTCCGCTCACGTGCCGACCGTCACGGAAGCAGAAGTTCGCAGCCAAATTGGGGGCTTTTCCAATTTTCATGGCTTTCGGGGAAAAAGTGCGATGAATTTCTGACTGTTTTGACGGCCCCGGTTTTGACGGCCCCGCTTTTATCGGTCCCGGTTTTGACGGCAGGCCTCATTTTCTTCATGACGCACGCTTTTCATGCAGAAGAGGTCCACGCTCAGAAACTTCCGGACAGTATCTCGCTTGCGGATCCGGACCCCATAGAAAACCGCGTTCCATCCCCCCAAGAGACCGCTCTTCCGTCATGGGTAGATCCCAATTGGGAAAAAAAGGCAGAGGGAACGGTTTCTGCATCTGCCGAGGATGAAGCGTCCCGTCTCTCTGCAAATGCAAAATGTGAGGTACCGCACGATGCACAGAACAGTGCACAGAACAGTGCACAGAACAGTGCACAGAACAGTGCACAGAACAGTGCACAGAGCAGTGCGCAGAGCAGTGCACAGAGCAGTGCACAGAGCAGTGCACAGAAAGAAATGCGCAGGGATACGTTCTCGCAGGACCTTCCTCAAAGTCTTCCGGAAGAACTGCCGGAAGAACTGCCGAGCGGCCTGACTTCCCTTCCGGCTCCACCTGCCGTACCGATGCCGATCGCACCGGCTGCCGGTAATGCTCTGGATCCTTCCCAAGCTGCCGACGCGGAAACAAAATCAGTTCCCACGGAAGATCCCGCTCTTGACGCAGTTCCCGAATCGATCATGCTTGCATCAGAAAAAGCTCCGAAAAATGCAGATCCGCAAATCGGAAAAACTCAAGATGCAACGGTGCATGAAAGCGCAACGGTGCTTGGAAATGAAGCCGCAGCGAAACCGTCGGCGGAAACTTCTGTTCAGGAATTCCCAAGACGTGAACTCAAAACGTGGGAAGGGACGGGTCTGATCCCTCAGAACTGGGAAGAGGAGAGTGTGCCGCAAAATGGCGGAGCGCCGCAGAGTTTTGCGTCCCAAGACTCTAGCCTCCAGTCTGAAATGCCGTCCATTTCCGAAAACTCAGCCTCCAAAGACGCATCACGTTCCGGAGCCTTGATGGGCGGGCCGAACGCGCATTCCGGTGAACTTCCCGACCAGCTTCCGAGCACGCTTTCTGATCCCGGCCCCGCTTCAGAATTGGCCCAGAATGCCGTTTCTGAAACCGCCGAGGCTCTTCCATCTGAAATCGGAGCCGCCTCGCTGGATGCACTTCCGGCACCTCCCGTTCTTGCGGACGGATCCGACGAAGAGAAAAACGAAGACTTCGACACCGACAGTATCGACACCGACCTGACAGTTCCGGAAAGCGCAGTCGTGAACGTCCAGCCAGTTTCAAACGGCACGGCCCCCGCAATTTCGCAAACGGCCGACAGATCCGAAAATCGCGAGCGGAACTCAAAGCTGGATGAGGAACTCAGTACGGCTCTGGAGGTCCCTGGAAGTCCGAAAGATGAAACTTCCGCCGGATCTTCCCAGGTCGCGGAGATCGACACGGATCTGAGCGTTCCGCCGTCACTCGATCTTCCCCCGGAATTGAGTCTCGAGCCGGAAATCGACCCGGAAATCAAGGCAGGATCCGAAACGAAACCGGAAGCGGCTCAGATCGCCGGCCAGATGGGAGCGGAAGTTTCCACGGAACTCGCAGAGCTTCCAGAAAAATCGGCTGCGCCGTCAAAAAACGGCCCTCAGAAAACAGCAGCTCGCCAAAGTGAAATGGAGCAGAATCTGGAAAACTCTTTCGATTCTGCCATTGCGGCACTCGAAAAACCCGCAGGATCGCTCGGAAAATTCCATTCCATGCGGTGCGTTTCCCGCGCAGTCCTTGAGGAAAGCTGGGGAAATGGTCCCCAAGTCGGCACTGTACGGCCCGTCAGCCATGAAGAAACCGTCCAAAGCGCAGGACAGACTCCCGCTCAAGTCAAAACGGACGGGAAAATGCCGACGGCTTCCAGTGCCAAACGCCTCAATGGTCCGAAACGAGTCCGCCGCTTGGAAAAAGCTCCGGCTCGCCGTGCCCGTGCCGCTGAAACGGCTCCGGAAACGCGTTTCGATCTGGAACTTTCTTCCGAATCGCTCGAGAGTATGATCTCAACGGGAACGCGAGCTTCCCAGAATCAGGAGTTGGCCAAAAAATCACAGGACCTCCGCGTTTCTGAGGAATTTCAGACTGAAGATCAGACTGAATTTCAGACTGAAGATCAGATCGTCACAGACAGCCCGGACCACCTCAGCGATACACCGTCACAGTCGGCCGTACAGGATCCCAGCGCGGATCCCGCAGAAAAAAAATCGGGCACGAAGCTGGATCTGTTCGATTTGGGGATCGAAAGGGAAAAACTTTTTCCGAAGCATTCCCAGATCGCAATTCCGCAGAACGAGCCGGCCGCGGTCCCTTTCACGGCCCCTTTCACGGAAACTCACACGCAAGGATCCCCTTTCGGCAACACGGGATCGCAGTCTGACGCACATTCAGAAACGACGGTTTCTCCCTCCGTTTCCATGAGCGCAGTCTCCATGAATGCCGTTTCCCACGAAGAAAACGCGGAAAAAGCCGAAATTTCCTGCACGTCCGTCTCCATTTCATGCGTTCCCGCAGAAGAAAAGACGGAAATGCCGAAATCAGGACAGACAGAAACCGGCTCTGCGATCTCCGGCTCTGCGATCTCCGGCTCTGCGATCTCCGGCTCAGTCGACACGGCATCCATTTCGACTGCGGCGGTCCACTCGCTCTCAAATGGGAAAGAGTCAGAAGACGCCATCCGTTTGATCCAGCATCTTGCCGATGCTCCCGAAACCAACGAGAACGTGCGGCTCCAGAGTATTAGCGAGTCCGGAACGAGTGTAGAATTTGCGGAAGAGGAAATGGAGGTCGATCTTCTGCTCATCCCGCAGGAAGAACTGGAAAAAGAAACCAAAGCCCCAACGGATCCCAAGGCCGTTTCCGCCGCACAGAACACACAGGCAGCTCGGGCACAGGCAGCTCGGGCACAGGACGCACAGGCAGCTCGGCCGCTTGACGTTTTGGATGAAGAGACCGAAGAAAATGGACTCGTGGAAGAACTGGCAGGAACGATCCTGAACGCGGCCTCCAGCGGTGCAGCTCCGGAAATTTCGGAAGAACTTCAGGAAAATGCGGACGGTGAATTTCAGATCGAAGTCGTTCATGCTCCGGATGAAACTCCAGATGAAACTCCAGATGAAACTCCAGATGAAACTCCGGATGAAACTCCAGATGAAACTCCAGATGAAACTCCAGATGAAACTCCAGATGAAACTCCGGATGAAAAAACGGCAGAACCTCCACAAAATGAAGAAAACGCTGACGCCAAAGCCGACGCCAAAGAAAGTGCCGAGACGGAAGACGCCGATCTGCTCCTGGCAGATCCTGCAGAGGAAATGAAAGAAGCAGAAACAGAAGCAGAAACAGAAGCAGAAGCAGAAACGGCTGAAAAAAACGGGGCTGAGATGAAAATTTCAAAGTCGGACGAAGGCTCCCGCGCACCGGAAACCATTTCAGAAGACGAGCTGCTCCTGAATTTTGAAGGCGATGAAGAAGAAAGTCCGGCGAAACCGGAGAAAACTCCCGAAAAAGCGAAAAATTCACACGCTGATGCTTTGGGAGAATTGATCCTGGAGTCTCCGGAATCGGGAATGAATGCGGAACACGAAGGAGACGGCAGTACTAAAAATGAATCCTTCATTTCCGTAGAAGTCTCTACCAAAGAGACCGTTCAGAAAGAGACCGAAAAGAAACTTGAAGCAGCAGCGCGCGACACGGCAGAAAAAACCGCTCGCCAGACGGCAAAAGAGACCGCAGAAACGATCGCACGGGAAGTTGCGGATGAAGCCGTGGAAAATGCAGCGCAGGAACTTTCCAAACAGACGGCCGAAACATTCGCAGGTGAATTCGCAGACGAACTCGCAGATCAGATCGCGGAACGGGTCGTTGAACGTACTGTCGATGAAGTCATGCGCCGTTTAGAAACGCAGACACCGCGTCCCGACCAAGCAAGATCCAATGCTGCGCTTGCGGCTCCGCATCAAATTTCAGATCCTGCGGCACTCTCGGACGATCAGTTTCTTCTGGAAGATCCAAACGGCAGTACTGATGCCAAAGGAACGGAAGAAAGCCGGCCGGGATTCGTAAAATTGCGTGCCTCCAAAAAGCCAAAGTCTGCTTCGGAGGAAACGTATCTCCAAAGCGGTCAGGAACTGGACTCGCTTCAGGAAACTTCGGCTCCGGAAGGATCGGATCTTCAGGAGCCCGGTCAAACTCGAGCACAAGCACACGCTCAGGATCCCCGTACGCTGGATCCAAACGCCCGTGGCGCAGTTTCAGACGTCCGTGTTTTGGATCCCAACGCACGCGGGGCAGCGCCGACAGAGCGTGTGCAGGATCCGAATGCCAGAGAATTTGCGGCAAGTGAAAATTCAGGGAAAAGTGAAGCGCCGGGATTCGTGAAGCTCTCCGGCAAGAAACGCCGAGCCAAAAGCAGCGTGCCCGCAAACGCTCAAGCCTCCGTTCCTGCTTCCGTTCCTGCCGCCCCACAGCCCCGCCACAAACAGACCTACGCAGGCGTTCAGACTCCGGTTTCCGCAGGCGTTCAGACTCCGGTTTCCGCAGGCGTTCAGACTCCGGTTTCCGCAGGCGTTCAGGCAAACGCAGATGCCTCAAATTCATTTTTGTTTGCCGACGCGGGGCTTGAGGAACGTCTCGTGACGCTCCGTCCCTGCGAAGGAGTCGTACTGAACGCAGACAGTGCGGTCCGCAGGATCTTAGTCGAAACTCCGTCTGCGTGCGATTCGCTGGAACTGAGTTCCACGCAGTTGGCGCTCATCGGGAAATTCCCAGGACAGACACGCGTCCGAGTTGAGTTCATCGACGAAGAGCTCGAGCCCATGCTTTTCCGTGTCGAAGTACAAAACGGCGACCCGCGGAGCCAGACGCTCGCGTCATGGGCGAAACTCACGGAAGATCGGCTCAATCGTGAGATCCCAGACGCAGCGATCTCGATCTTTCTCTTCCAGGACCGCGTCTTCGTTAAAGGAAAACTTGGCGGAACGATGGATCCCCAGCGTGTCCTTGCGGCAGTCCAAAGAGACTATCTGCAGATGAAACGTGAAAGCCCGGTCCTGAATGATTCGCAGGGAAAAACCATGCTCGTAAATCTGCTCACAGCCAAATAGAGCCCAGAAAAAAACAAAAGGGGACCCACGGAAGGCGTAAACTCCTTCGGTGCGTCCCTTTTTGCGTTTCGGGAAGGTTCGATCCCAGAGAAGTTCGATCCCAAGAGAGTTCAATCCCAAGAATTGATCTTCATGTTCTGGAAGTAGCAGTCCGTCGTAACGTCGTGCGCCTGAAGCATGATGGTTCCTGGTTCCACGCGCAGACCGCGGCGGGGATTAGGATTTGCTTTCCGCTCGTCAGTCCAGTCGGTGATCTGAAGACCGTTCACCCAAGTCGCAATGTGAGGACCGCGCGCGATGATGGTGACGTAGAAGAGTTCCGGATCCGTCGCAGGAACGTAACGGGCGACCGTGCGGCGGAAGATCGCTCCGGACCCCGCGTCTTTCGGCTGCGTCCGGTCTCCGTCGATGACCGAATTGTTCAGCTGGCACTCGTAACCATTGAGTTTTTCGCCCGGAATGCAGCGGAAAAAGAAACCGGAGTTGACTTCGGGCTGGAGAGAAACGGCACTCTGGAAAACGAAATCACCGTAGGCTTCCTCCGTCTCGAGCATTCCCAGTCCATTTTTGGCTTCCAAACGCTTCAGATCGGCATTCACGGTGAATTTTCCGTCCATTTCCGGGTACGTTTTCCAGCCGGTCAGGTCTTGGCCATTGAAGATCTCTTTCATTCCATCCGGTTTGAAGAAAACGTTTCGGAAACTCACTGCCTGGCCTTCCGCGACTTCAAGAACAAACGCACCGTCAACGATCTCCGCAGTTTTAGTCTCCCATGGTTCACAGGCTGCACGGCGGGTCTCGTACTGGATCTTTCCGTTTTTGAACGCGGTCGTCGTCTCGATCCGGGCAGGACCGCATCCCAAAAGCGCACCGTCTTCCACCGTCCAGGAATCCGGAGTCTCGCTGGTCCATCCAAACGTCGTTTCGCCGTCAAAAAGCGCGACCCAGCCGTCCGCCGTCATGTCGGCAGAGGGAAGCGTCCAGGAAAACAGTGCGCACAAAAGAAGTGAAGGTAAAGCGTTCATGAAAAATGCCTCATTTCTGATTTTCTGAATAGTGAAGTTTAAGGAAAACGGGAAATTGGCTTCCCGGTTTTTGAATTCTAAATTTAAGGAAAATTTCAGGACGGGGAAACAGTGCCGTTCACCTCACAGGGAAAACGCCCCCCCATACCTGCGCCGACTATGGAACGTACCCCATGACTTTCATCCATTCCAGACCGCGGGCACGCCATGACTGTGTATTCGGCGCGTCGTTCCAGAACATGAAACCGTGAACGGCATCGGCGAAAATGTGCAGCTCACACGGGATCCCCTTTTTCCGAAGTTCCGCGTAGATCCGGACGGCCCCCATTGGCGAGTAGATGTCTCGGTCACCGTGAAGGAGGCACATGGGACAGGATCTCGCGTCAAAATTCAGACCGGGAGCCAGTTCCGCATCATTTCCTTTTCTCTGATTCGGCCCCGCCGCCCCATCGTCGAGAACGTAGGCAGGGTAGACCGGAAGCGCAAAGTTAACGTGACACGGTACGGAATCGAGTTCATCGAGCGGCTCATACGCCTGCGTTTGGCTGGAGAGTGCCGTCAGAAGCGCGAGGTGTCCACCTGCCGAGAACCCCTGAACGCCGATCTTTTCCGGATCCAGACCCCAGTTCGGCGCATTGGAGCGCAGGATCCGAACGGCTCGCTGTGCGTCCTGCCAGGCTGATACGTAGATAGGTTTCCCGGTCGGCCGCGGAACACGGTAAACGAGGACGGCAGCCGTGATGCCCTGCGTGTTCCACCACCGTGCGTTCGGGATCCCTTCATTAAAGTAGAAGCAGGTCGAATAGCCGCCGCCCGGAAGGATCAGCATACAGACGTCTGACGTGACCGTTTCTGGTCGGTAAACGAGCAGAAACGGCGTCGTGACGCGCGTCGCACGATCACCGTTCGGTTCCACATTCGGCTCACGAACCGTTTCACCAGGAGCAAATCCCGGCCAAAGTTCGATTTTTTCCTGCGCGGAAACCGATACGGAAACCGAAACGAGGAAAAAAAGACACGCAGATACGAGCACGAACAGCGACGGGGACGTTGAAAGGAGGCGGCGCAAAGCGGGATCCATAAAAAACTCCATTCAAGGAAAGGCAGGTGGAATTTTTGAAACTGGAAACTGGAATGATGAAGCGTTCCGAAAAACACAGTCACCCGACCGCATTTCAAATTTCAGGAGCTCTTCATCCAATTTCTTTTAGTTTAACACAAAATTGGATTTTTGGCTAGTCTCCCCGGCAAGATTCTTTCTGTTTTTTCGTCCATTTGTGCCGATTTTCCCATTTTTTCTAAAGTTTCACCTAAATTTTTATTTTTCTTTGAGTATTTTGTGCAGATCCGGCTCATTTTTCGGCCAAGACCTGCCGATGAACGAAACGGCATTTTGCAGATTTCCAAAATAATGGAACGAATGCCGAGGTGTTTTCAAGGGATCGAGGAAAAAGGTGAACATCATGGATGGAGCCATTTGGATCTTCAACATTTTGTTTCTGGCGATCTGGACTTTTGTGGGAATGCTGGTCCTTCACTCTTCCTGACGAAAGTTCAGCGTAAAGAAATGAAAATGAAAATGAAAAAGTAAAGGGAAAGGAAAGCGCGGAACTTTCGTTTCCCTTTGCTTTTTTGTGAACGCGTCTCTGTTTTCCGGCTCTTCACACTGTTTTTAAGACTTCCCGCACTTGAGGTCTGACTGGTCCGGACGCCGGTCCATCTTCTGCTTTTTTGTGTGCCGTTCTTTCCAGATACTCTATAATCAAACGGGAAACTTTCTGTTGGAAAAAGAAAAATCGTTTCGAATGGAGAGTCCGTTCCCGTTCCGATCCGGTTTTCAAGGAGCGGTACGCTGTCGGAGGTCGGCAGGAGCTCGCATTCCTAGAGGAAAACCGGCTTTTCAGTTGATTTTTTCAGAGGATCTAAAAAATGAATGAAAATTTGAATGAGAAAACTGGCGAAAACGCGGGTGAAAACGCTGGTGAAAATCTCCCGCAGACGGAATCGCACTCCGGAGACACTCATGCACCGGACGGCAGAACGTATCGGATGGAAAATCAGGCTGGCGGCACAGGCACATTTTCTACCGATGAAAATGCCGAAGAAAAGATACCGTATTTCAAAAAACTTTACGAAACGCTGAAAAACGAGGGTGAAAGAAGTACGAATGCCGCGCGTGAAGAGCTTCTCTGTTCCGCACGTCACGCCGGAAGCTGTACCGGCTACACTCACTGCGGCGGAGCAGACTGCATTTGCCATGAAGTCTTTCCTTGGGTAGGTTTCGTTGGTCTGACGTTTGCGTCCGGCTGGATCTCCAGTCTCTTTCTTCAGCCTTCCACTTTCCGTTGGTTCGCGACGCTTACAGAACCTGCAATGATGCCGCCGCAGTGGATCTTTCTACCGGTCTGGATCCTTCTCTATTTCCTCCTCGGTACATCCGTCTGGATCTCGTGGCGGAAGGCCGGCTGCCGCCGTGCGCTGCCCGTTCTGGTACTTTATGCAGTCCTTATGCTGCTGCAGATCGTATGGTGCTACACGTTCTTTTACGGGCATGATCCGTTCGGCGGGTTTATTAACCTGATCTGGATCTTCGGTGTTTCGCTGCTTTTGCTGCTCGCAACACTTCCGATCTGCCGCTGCGCAGCGGCTCTTCTGCTCCCGCAGGTCCTTTGGATCTTTTATGCTCTGGTGATCAATTACCAAATCTGGCATCTGAATATCGGAGGTGTCATCGATTAAGCGGTGCAAAGCAAGTGTGTCCCAAGCAGGCATAAAAAAAGAAAACGCACGTCTCAACTGTTTTCTTCGATGAAAAAACAGTGAAACGTACGATTCGGAGTCGGAAAGGGAACGGCATCCAGTCCGCCGTTCCTTTCCCTTCAGATTTTATTGGCTGATCTTATTTGCTGAGTTCCGCTTTGAGAGCTTCCGCTTCAGGACGCATCACAAACGGCGCTTCGTTTTCAAGCGTCTTGGTGATGATCTCGAGAACCTGGTTCTTAATGTTGGTCTTCTGCTCCGCACTTTCAGCCGGCAGAGAGTCCGCGATCGCGTTCATGTTCGCAGCGAGATAGTAGGCCGTGTCGGAGGACATATTGCCGTTGGTCATCTGGAGATGACGCTGGAGCAGATTCGCGGCTTCCTGGTACCGGCCCATTTTGTGCATGACCCACGCGGCAGTGGAGAACACCATCGGCTGCTGGTTGCCAAAGCGGTCAATGTTCACCTGCGCGAATTCGACGGCTTTCTTCTGTTTCGCTTCATCCTGTTCGCAGAGAGCCAGAGCCAAGTTGTTCGTCGCGGCGAAGTTGCTCGGGGATTCCGTCAGGATCACGTTGAAGAATTTTTCAGCCGTGGCGTAATCTTTATCGTAGAGCGCGATGATTCCGCGAAGAAGATTGGCTTCCAGGAACAGATTGTTGACGAACGCATCGTCAGCTTTTGCTTCCTTCTGTTTCGCCAGAAGCTGGATCGCGAAATCCGCCTGCTGACCAGCCTGCTTGGTTTTGCCGATCATGAGGGACCAGCGGGCGGCGACGATGCGGACCTGCGGGTCGGTCTCAGCTTTGCTGATGGCTTCTTTCATGTACTGGGCAGCCAGTTTCTTGCCTTCATCCGTGTTTTTCTGCTGGCACATCATGGCGATGCGGGCTTCCGGAAGCAGGGCGGTCGGCTGGATCTCGCGCACTTTCGTGTACGCAGCGATCGCGGAGGCGTAGTCTTCCGTGTTGAAGGAGATCAGCGCCAGAAGGTTCAGTGCACCGATATTTTCCGCATCGAGCTTCAGAACGGCACCAAGAGTCGCTTTTGCTTCATCATTCCTGCCGCGCAGAGCCTGGACCTGAGCCTGACCGATGAGGATGCGTTTCTGGATCTCACTCTTGCGCTTCTGGCTTCCGGTGAAATTGGCGTTGAGGGAGGCACCCTTTTCAAACAGGGTCTCGGCTTCCGTCACGCAGCTGTTCTGAAGGTTCAGTTCTGCAAGAATGACGTAGGCTTCCGGGTCGTCGCCGTGCTTCGTGACGGCAACTTCGATCGCCTGACGAACGGCCTGCGGCTGCGGCGGCTGCACCTGAGCAAGCCAGGACGCAAGAACCAGCTGAGACGGAGCCATGTCCGGTTTCGATTCGCGAACTTTATCCAGTTTCGCGATCGCGTCTGCAAATTTCAGGGCGGTGAAGTCTTCAAATGCGGCTTTCAGTTCCGGATCCACTTCCGGCTGAGCAGCAGTGCTTCCGGCAGCGGCCGGAGCAGCCGCAGTTTCGCCGGCTGCAGTAAGGTCGGCATTCGCGGCACCGACGAGAAGGAATGAACTTGCTGCGACTCCGCACAGGGAGGCGAACAGCTTGGAAAAACGATGTGTCATTAGAACCTCTCTTCTTTATGATCTTCCAAAACAAACGGTTTTTGATCCCATTCATTATGCCGTCTTTTTGATAAAAAAACGGAATTTCTGAAACTACTGTCTAGAACTTTAGCCGATTTAAGAGAAAAAATCAAGAGCAATTTGCAGACTTTTGCATGAAAATGAAAATTTTTTGAGGTTTATCCGGGAAGTACGTACCCGTTTCACCACGGAAGAGACTGAAAACGCGCTGAGACACACAGAAGGGTGAACACGAAAAGCACGAAAAAACACGGATCTCGCGAAATTTTTTTGATTTTTAAAAATCCATTTGAGTCTTTTCGTGTTTTCCGTGAAATTCGTGTCAGGGCACGTTCACTCCCTTTTTTCCTCTTTCTTTTCAGTGCGTTTCGCGTCTCTTCTGCACTGCGCTCTCAGTGGTAAAGATCAGATCTGATCGGTACGCAGTTCCCGGATGGACCGCTTTTATTTTGCATCGGAACGTTGGGAAACGTTTTCCCGCAAGATCCGGGTCCATTTGCCGACCAGTTTCAGGTAATGGTCGCTCGGCAGGCCGTCATGATCGAGGAATCGGCTTTCGCCAACGGGCGGTGTCGGCGTGCATTTGAAGATGGCGGTCGCTTCGTCCAGTTCGTCAAACATCGCCTGGTAGATCATCGACGCACCGGCATTCACGTGTTCGCGGTACTGCGTTTCGAGGAACTCGCCGCCAAGACGCGGGATCGCGTTGAACGGAGCGTATTGGCCGCGTCCTTTTTGGAGATTCTGCCAGGAAAAGCCGGGGAAAACGACGGGGAGGTACTCGACTCCGTTTTCTGCGCACCATTTCATGTCCGGGATCGTCACGCGGCGGACGAAATCCCGCACGTCATCCGGCGTACCGAAGCGTCCGACCGTCCACGGCGAAACGATGTCCGCTTCACGGATCACGTCGTGAAGAAGCGGGTCGGAAACCGCGTCGTTTTTCAGCTCGCGCCAGTACGTCGGGACACCGATCATGACGGTAAATCCGCCGTATTTCTGATCGTGTTTTAGAAATCGGATGAGTTCGCGCGTCTTCTCAAGTGTGTACCGCCGTCCGTCGCTGAAACCGATCCCCCAGACCGCCACGACGGGCTTTCCTGCGTGATGGAGATACGCGGCATCTTCGGGAGAACGGCCGAGCTCCAGCGTGTCGATGAGCCGTTTCCAGTCCGCGATGACTTCCGAATCGATCGTTTGATCGCTTTTTCCGGAGAGGTCGTACATCAGTGCCCAGCACCGTCCCGCCGCGTTTGCTGAGGCGCGAACGTTCTTCAGGACCGTATCGAGCCGGGCGAGATGAGCGTGATTTCGGGGAGAGCAGCAGAAACGCTGGAGCATGACGCCGTCCAACCCGTAGTCTCTCATCCACTCAAAGTGCCGCAGGACGGTCCGGGGATCCTGCGAGCTGAAAACGTACGCGGGAGAACCGTCTGCGAAACGGAACGGCGTTTCGTATTTTTCGGAGTCTTCCATCTCGCTCATGTCCGGCCAGATCTCGATGCCGGCGTACCCCGGCTCAAATTTCCCGGCATTCTGGTAGTGGATCCAATCCGCTCCGCTCCCGTCACCTTTAGCCGTAAACCAGCCCTGGTAACCGCAGAGGACTTTTCCATGCATGGAATCGCATGAGACCCGGGAATCTTGAGGAGCTGCCCCCTCCTCCGCGAAGACAGGGGCAGCAAGAAAAAGGAGCAGAAGGGGAATCAGGAACGAAAGTACAGCTTTTTTCATGGGGTTTCCTTTTTATTGAAATTTTCCTGTTCACGTGTCTGCGCCAGCGGCCAACGGGAACGGGTCCACGCTTTTTTTGATGGACTTGGATTTTCCGAAAAGACTGCCCAGCCGTCCCGTCTTGCTGCGCAAGCCGGCCTTCCTGAATGAGGGACTTCTTGAGTGTGCGTCCTCGCTTTCGGTCCCTCTTTTCAGGGAAGGGACGCGGAGAGCATCTCGATCGCTTCCGCGATCTGTTTTCGCCGCGCGTAGATCGGTGCGGGATCTTTGCTGAACTCCGTCATGCTCGACGTGATCTCCGGCGGAACGGTGAGGAGCGCTTCGTATTCCGCGCGTTTTTCTGCGGGAAGGTCTTTCGCCGCGGCAAGTTTTTCGCGCAGCAGGTAGAGCATCTCGTAGTCTTCCAGCCCCTCGCGGAGCATTTCGATACGGATGCTGGCGACTGGTTCCTCAAAATTCGGAGCGTCCGTATTTTTGTTCGGCACGGCACAGGAAAGCGGCGGATAGAGGAATCGTCCGTCGCCGTTTCCCCAGAAACGTTTCGTCCCGGCAGGGAGCGCATGATTGCTGACGTAGCTCATCGGGTCAAGGTACGGATCCTGCGGCACCTTCGGAAATGCCGTTGGCGAGGTCCAGTAATTCGTGGCCCAGATGAGCGTCCCGACGACGTCATTCTGCCAGGTCTGCCAGAGCCACGTGCGCATTTCCACGGCACTGTGGT
>SUVI01000043.1 GCA_015062085.1 Planctomycetaceae bacterium | reverse complement strand
AGCGGGCAGATGTTCGTGTGATTCAGTTCTTTCGTGAGGTCGAAAACCTCCAAAACGTTCTGGACCGCTTTTGAATTTCCGATGAGCTCTTTACTCAAGATCTTGCACACGACGGCCTGCTTTTTCTTTCCGGATGAATCCAGTTCCTCCGCGAGCCACGTGACGCCCATCCCTCCTTTTCCGAGCATCTTCACGAGGCGAAACTCTTTATGTTCTCCCAGCAGATACCCAGGCTGCAGTTTCTCAAACTGCGCCTCATCGACGTTTTTTTCCCCATGCTCACTCTGCGTGGCGGTCAGTTTCCCGTTTTTCTCGTTCTTTGTGAATGTATCCCGCGAAGTTGGATCCTGCGACATTTTTGTGTTCCTCTTTAAAATAAACAAAAATCACAGTTTGATTTTATCAGTTTTGGGGAAAGATTCAAGGGGGGAGCGGACAAAAATTAAAGAGCATTTCATTCCGAACATTTTCCCAATTTGACCGTCTTGCTTTGATGCGGCATTTTCATCGGCGCACACTCCAGAAATTTTTTGATGTTTTGATCTTTTCAGAGAAATTTGCGGAAAATTTTCCAAATTCGCCAAAATTCGTGGAAAAATATCTGGTCAAGGAATGCGTTTTGTGCTATAATTATGTAAGTATTTGAGTTGTATGCGGTCTCCGGCTGAATTTTGTGCGGAGATTCGATTTCAGAAACACGTGAACAGAAAGTTCAGAGAAACCATGGATCCCAATTTTACCCCAACGACCTCCCTAAATTTCCTTGACTATGCGGTCTGTATCGTATTTTTCGCGCTCATGGCACTGATCGGTGCTGTTTCTGCGATCCGTGCGGGAAAGAATTCTTCCGAGTATTTTCTCTCCGGCCGAAATATGCCGTGGTGGCTGCTTGGTTTTTCACTTGTAGCGACGACCTTCGCGGCCGACACGCCGAACTTCGTGGCAAATGTCATCCGTACGCAGGGAGTCGCGGGGAACTGGTGCTGGTGGGCGTTTCTGCTCACCGGGATGGTGACGGTATTTATTTACGCGAAACTCTGGCACCGTCTGGGAGTTTTGACGGACATTGAATTTTACGAAAAACGCTACTCCGGCACGAGCGCGGCCGTGGTTCGCGGTTTCCGCACGCTGTATCTCGGGCTGATCTTCAACACGGTGGTCATGGCGAACGTGACGCTCGCGATGATCAAGATCCTCGGCGTTTCGCTTGGTGTGGAGCCGATCGTCACGATCATTTCCGCAGGTCTGATCACGGTGGTCTTCTCTGTTCTCGGCGGTTTTACGGCAGTCATTTGGGCGGATTTCATCATGTTTCTCGTTGCGATGTTCGGCGCAGTCGCACTTGCCGTCGTGACGGTCCAGCTTCCGGAAGTTGGAGGTTTGAGCAATTTGTTGGCGCACCCGAATGTTTCGTGGCGTCTGTCGATGCTTCCGGAATTGAGCCAAACGGATCTCGTCATCACGCTTTTGGTCATTCCGCTTGCCGTGCAGTGGTGGAGCTCATGGTATCCGGGAGCGGAACCGGGCGGCGGAAGTTACGTTGCGCAGCGAATGCTCGCGGCAAAGAGCGAAAATCACGCACTCGGCGCGACGCTCTTCTTTAATTTCTGCCATTATGCCGTGCGTCCGTTCCCGTGGATCATCGTGGCACTCGCCTCGCTGGTGGTTTTTCCGGATCTGTCATCGCTGCAGAAGGCGTTCCCGAACATTCCGGCACACATGATGAAAGACGACCTAGCGTACCCCGCGATGTTTCAGTTCCTGCCGCACGGGCTTTTCGGACTGATGATCACGTCGCTTTTCGCTGCGTATATGTCGACGATCGCGACGCACTTGAATCTGGGTTCATCGTACATGGTGAACGATTTCTATCAGCGGTTCATTCAACCGGACGCTTCGGAGACGAAGCTGGTCCTGATGGGGCGCATTTGGACGGTCATCCTGATGGTTTTGGCCAGTGTCATGGCTCTTTATCTGGAAAGCGCCATGGACACGTTCCAGATCATTCTTTCGATCGGGGCGGGAACTGGACTTCTGTTCCTCCTCCGCTGGTTCTGGTGGCGGATCAATGCGTACAGCGAGATCGCCGCGATGGCCATTTCTTTCATCGTCGCCATGACGCTGCGCTTTTGGCCGGCCCTGGATTGGATGAATGACTCGGAACGTCTCGTCTGGGGCGTCGCCATCACGACAGTCGGGTGGCTGATCGTCACGTTCCTCACCCCGCCGGATGACGACGAGACCCTCTTTGCGTTCGTCCGCAAAACGGGAGCTTCCGGCCTTGGCTGGCGCAAGGTCTACGCAAAGGCAGCCGCGCAGGGGATCGATCTGCGTTCGGAAGCGGAACCGGTCAACGTCCCGCTCGGACTGTTTTGCTCGATCCTTGGCTGTTCCGCGATCTTCAGTTCGCTGTTCGCGGTCGGCAAGTGGGTCTATCTTCAGTACACGCCGGCGTTGGTCCTGACCGGAGTTTCGCTCGTTTCATGGCTCGTGCTCTGGTACTTCACGAAAAAGCTGATCGGGCCGGCGAAAGTTCTGACTGCGGAAAAATAGAACATTTTTGCGTGAAAACCAAAACGGCAACTTGGAACGGACGGGGGCGACGGCCCTTCCGTTCCCTGATTTGATTTTAAAGGAAAGGATGCCATGGAAACCATCATCTGCATGAAATGGGGGACGAAATTCGGCCCTGAGTATGTGAATCGGCTCGCCTCGATGGTACGTCAGCACATGAACCGACCGTATCGGCTGGTCTGTTTTACGGAAAATCCAGAGGGGGTGGATCCGACGGTGGAGATCCGTCCGCTTCCAGAACTTGACCTTGAGCCGAACGCTCCGGAACGCGGCTGGAGGAAGTTGACGATTTTTCAGGAGCCGCTGAAAGATCTTGGCGAACGTGCGCTTTTTCTGGATCTGGATGTCGTGATCCTGAAGCCGTTGGACGATTTTTTTGATCAGCCGGGCGATTTTCAGATCATCAACGACTGGAATCTTCGGAATTATGTGGGGAATTCCAGCGTTTTCCGCTTTCGGCCGGGCCAGACTCCGGGGGTACTGGACTACTTTCTGAAAAATCGAGAGTCGGTCTTTCGCGAGCACCGCAACGAACAGGCGTACCTTTCCTGGTGGATGAAAGAGCACGGCTTTCTGACCTACTGGCCGGAGGAGTGGTGCCGCAGTTTTAAACGTCACTGCGTACGTACGTTTCCGCTAGGGTACGTCATTCCGCCGAAGCACCCGGGGCCGGAAACGCGCATTTTGGTCTTTCATGGGCATCCGCATCCCGCGGCGATCCTGAAACCGTGGCACTCTTCCAGTTTCCTGCGGGCGACCGTGCCGCCGAGATGGTTTCTTCAGGAGTGGGAAAAGGCTGAAGCGGAAGCGTACCGGTAGTCTTTGCGGCTCATGCTGACGACCGGCGGAAAGCGAAACGGGGGACTTTTCTTGAAAAAATCCAGTGTCCCCCGCTTGACAGAACAGGTTGGTGAGGGTAAACTGAAAGCAGGCCGCCAAACGTAACAGAACGGATGGCGGGTCGAATTCAGTTTACCCACCTTTTTCAGGAACCAGCCCAATGAAAAAAATACTGCGGTCTTTGATCCTTTTGTTCTTTATGCTGATTTACGCACTGCTCGGCGGGAGCGTTTTGCTTCAAGCGGAAGTGCCTGGATCCTTAAAAGCACCCCTCCTTCCCGAAAATCTTCGCGTTTTGACGGGAACGGAAAATTCGAAAAGTGCCGTCAAACGGAGTAATATGGTCTTCAATTGGCTCCAACCGCAGATCGAAGCCGCGGAAGAGCAGCGGCGGACGGCGTATGAGGCGGTCAAAACTCCGGAGCAGGTTGCGGAGTACCAGAAACGCCTGCGGGCAGAGTTCATTTCCGCGATCGGCGGTTTTCCGGAACGCACGCCGCTGAATCCGAAGATCATGAGCACGATACAGCGGAACGGGATCACGATGGAGAAACTCGTCTTTGAATCCCGTCCGAATCACTACGTTTCTGCGATCCTTTACCTTCCGGACGAAACGAAGTACCCAAAACCGTGGAGCGGAGTGGTGGTCGCCTGCGGGCACAATGGGAAAGGAAAGGGACTCGACATTTACCAGAAAACGGCTGCGCTGCACGCTCTGAACGGGATCGCGGCTCTGCACGTCGATCCGATCGATCAGGGGGAGCGTCTGCAGAACTTCGATCTTAAAACGAAAAAAGCACGTGCAGCCAGTGTGCAGGGACACAATCAGCTCGGAGTTGGTGCGATCCTCATGGGGCAAAATACCGCGCGATTCGAGATCTGGGACATCATGCGCGCGCTGGACTACCTCCAGACACGTGACGATATTCGGCACGACAGTCTCGGAATGGCTGGACTTTCAGGAGGCGGAACGCAGACCTCTTACGTCATGGCGCTTGATGACCGCGTGAAAGTCGCTTGTACGCTCTGTTACACTTGCTCGATTTACGGTCTGATGATGGCCAACGATACGCAGGATGCCGAGCAGAACATTTTCGGACAGGCAGCTTTCGGGATGGATCACGCGGATTACTGCATCATGCGTGCGCCGCGTCCGACGTTCCTAGGGACTGCTACGAGAGATTTCTTCCCGATCGAGATGGGATGGCAGAGTTTCCGTGATGCGAAGCGGATGTTTCAGCGGCTCGGATATGGTGAAAATATCGACCTGGCGGAGACGGACAATCACCACACGTACGACAAAACGCTGCGGGAGGCGACCGTCCGATTTATGCTTCGTTTCCTCGAAAAACGCGAAACGCCGATTTTTGAGCCGGAATCGCTTCAGGACCTTCCGTACGAAGAGATCCTCGTGACTCCGGAAGGACAGACGGTCCTTTTGCCCGGCGCGCGCACGACGTACGATCTGAACCGTGATGAAGCGAAACGGTTAGCTGCCGAACGAAAACCGATCGATGCGGAAACTGTCGCAAAGATCCGTGATCTGGCTAAAGTCCGCGACGCGTCCGCGTTTGGCGAGATGAAGGTTCGGGAACTCGGCGAGGAAAAACTTGTGGACGGCATTTCCGCGAAAAAGCTGATCCTGGAACCGGAAGAGGGAATTTACCTCCCGTCGCTTCTTTTAAAGGCGGAAAACACGCCGGAGAAAGCGGACGTCGTGCTCTTCATCGCCGACAAAGGAAAAGCAGCCGGTTACGATGAAAGTATCCTCCCGCTCGTGAAGTCGGGCAAGATCGTTCTCTCGGTTGAGCTTCGCGGCTGGGGCGAGACACAGCAGAGTTTCCGAGCCTCCTACTACCGTCCGACCCACCTCGGGACCGACGGCGCAGATTTCTATGTCGCGTACAATTTGGGAAAAACGCACGTTGGTTTCCGCACCGACGATATTCTTGCTGTGACGCGCTGGCTGAAAACGCAAGATTTTTGCGCAAACGTGGAACTTTACGGGCTCTCGGAAGGCTGTGTGCCTGTCCTTCACGCTGCGGTCCTCGAAAAGGACGCCTTCCAGCACGTGACGCTCGAAAAGTGCCTGATCTCCTGGACGAACACGGTGGAAAACGGCGAACACTCCCGTACGCCGCTCACGAGCACAGTCCACGGTGCTCTGCGTGTCTACGATCTGCCGGAAATGCGCGCTTACCTTGGTGAGAAACTGACCGTTAAATCAACGAAAGACGCACTGGAAGTGAATTGACGAACTTAAAACGTACACTTCAGCGAATTTTGGAGAATTTTAGCGAACTTCGGAGTCTCCGATCCTGCGAGGCTCCGAAGTTTTTTGTGTGAAGATCGCGTCAGTTTGATTTTGCTGACGCTGCGATACGGCGGCAAAGAGGAATGAAATATTCAAAGATCTCCGCTCCATTCACGGTATCTTCACGCCGTTCGTTGAAGCACATGCGTTCCGGGTGCCACTGGACGCCGAAAACGTTGAGTTTGGTGTGCTCAAACGCCTCGGGGACCTCACCGGCCCACGCAGTGATGCGGATGTCTTTGCCGGGACGTTTGATCGCTTGGTGATGGGAACTGTTCACTGTGAATTTCGTGCCGTACATTTGACCGACAAGACTCTCTTTTTCAGCGCGGATCGTGTGCGTGATGTAGAAATCGTTTCCGTTTCGGTGCTGATGGGTGTTTTCGAGATGCTGTACGAGGCTTCCTCCAAAGAAAACATTGAGGATCTGATGTCCTCGGCAAATGCCAAGGATCGGTTTTCCGGCATCGAGAAATTTCTGGATCAGTTTCATCTCTGCCGCGTCTCTTTTTTCGTCAATGTTTACCGCACCGTTGAAGGGTTCATCATAGTATTTGGGATCGACATCATTTCCGCCGCAGAGGATCAGACCGTCGAAACCTTCCCATTGGTTCGGACAGTATACCGTAACGGGGACTCCGCCGCAATTCTCGACGGCCTCGATATAGTATCTGGAATTCGTATTTGCAGATAAAAGGATACGGGGTTTCATTTTTTTTCTCCTTCAGTGAGAAAAGGAAAGGCGGGTGTGTGATGAAGGACAGCCCTCAATTTTATAGTATACCTTTTCGCGCATTTTTGTCAAGTGGGGGCTTCGCGGTCATTCCCCCTTCCTGAGGGGGCAAAGTCTGGCATGCGTTATGGTTTTTGTGGAAAAAATTTGAGGAAATGTGAGGGGGGGGTGGATTTTTTTTCATTTTCGGGTATAATAAATGGAGTTTTTTTGTTTTTTTGTAAAAACGTTTAGGGTGAAATGCTTTTAGAGGCGTGAAATGGCAAGAGATTATCAAGTGATCACTTGGTGCAGTGCGGTAGAAGATGACTTTCGGTCGCTTTTGGATATTGCGGTCCGTGAGGATATCGAATCGATCGGCGACCTGACGTCTCTTTCCCTCATTCCCGAAACGGCAGTTGGCCGAGCGGCAGTCGTTTCTCGTTCGGAGGGGCTTATTGCCGGAATGCCAACGGTCGAGATCATCTGCAGTGCCATTTCCCCGGAGCTTCGCTGGGAGGCGTTGGTCGAAGATGGTGCCCGGGTGAAGGCGAAGGATCAGATCGGGATCCTTTCCGGGCCGGCGCGTGCGATGATGCAGGCGGAGCGTTTGATCTTGAATTTTGTGGCGCGTCTTTCCGGGATCGCGACTACGACGGATCAGTATGTGCAGCGCATCGCGGACACGGATTCGCGCGTCTATGACACTCGGAAAACGACCCCCGGCTGGCGTCTTCTCGAAAAGTATGCGACCTGCTGCGGCGGAGCGAAGAATCATCGTACTGGACTTTATGACGCGATCCTCATCAAGGACAATCACCTTGCGCTGGCGGCTGGGCGTGCGGGACTTGGGGCGCTTGAGTACGATCCTGCAAAGGCGGTCTGTGCCGTTCGGAAATTCTTGGCGGAACAGGATGAGCTTGGACCGCGTCCTCCGATCCAGTGTCCCGACAGTAAAAGTGCGGCTTCTAAGATGCGGACGGCACTGCTTGCGGCAGTTGCGGAAGTTACCGGGTCGGCGGTTTTGAGCGAGATCATCGCACGGACTCCCCATCGGATCATTGAGTCGGCTCACAAGAAACACGAGGCCGTTCCGCGGAAGCCAGCGGATAATTTTCCGGCAAAAGACGTCATCGTTGAGGTGGAAGTCGATACATTTCAGCAGTTTGAGTCGGTATTGACGGCAGATCCGGATATTATCATGCTTGACAACATGTCGTGTGAAATGATGGCGCGGGCTGTGCAGCTGCGTAATGAACGGAAACCGGAGATCGAGCTGGAAGCGTCGGGCGGGATCACGCTTGAGCGTATCCGTGATGTTGCCATGACGGGAGTCGAACGGATCAGCGTGGGTGCATTGACGCATTCGTTCCAGATGTTTGACCTTGGTCTTGACTGGCTTGAGGCGTAGAGTCAGGAAAAGCGAGAGAGTCAGGAAAAGCGGGAGAGTCAGGAAAAGCGAGAGAGTCAGGAAAAGCGAGAGAGTCTGGAAGTCCGGGGGAGCGAGAGGATCAGGAGATCCGGACATTCGGGAACCGGAACTGTCCGCCGCGGTTCCCGGAATGCGTGAGAGACAGGTCAGGCTTTTTTGGCGTTTTTCCGTTCCTCGGCAGCCGCTGGACGGGAGTAGATCGGAAGGAGGTTCCATATATCGTCCCTTCTTCCATCCTCATAAAGCCGAAACGCGGTCTTTCCGATGACGGAGCTGGAGATCTGCCAGCACTCTTCCGGCAGAGTCGTGAGTCCATCGGGAAGGTATTTTGCCTTTTGTTTCAGTACCGGTCCGGTAAGGAATACTCCCTCAGGCGCAGATCCTGCCCAATCCTCGAGATCGAGCAGTTCCATCGCATTTTGCGGGGTCCACATTCCATTTTCGTCCCTGGTGAAACGCTGGCAAATGACCTGGTTTCGCTGTGCATCGAGAGCTGCCGAGAGATTTGAGACGGATCTCGGCGCGGCCTGTGCGAGGAGTTCGAGTGTATTGAGAGCGATGACGTCGGCACCAACCGCGTATGCGAAGATTTTTGCGAAGGCGATCCCGACTCTCAATCCGGTAAACGATCCCGGTCCTTGGGCAATGGCGACCAGCTGCACATCGGAGGGTTTCCAGCCTTGGGACTCCAACAGGTCCCTTACAGCCGGCGCGAGGAATTGCGCACTCCGCTGCTGCGGCGGTAAAACGGCGGACGCAAGCACATTCTCGTCTTCGAGAAGAGCGATCCCCGCCGAGACATCAATGGTTTCGAGAGCCAAAATTTTCATGGTATCCGGACCTTTTGAAAATGGATCTGAGCCATCCGACTCAGAGTGGAAAACGACACCGCCTTGGAAATCATCCGAATTTGGCGGAAAACAGCAAAAATTTTTTGAGGACCTCGCCGTAATACGTCGGTCAGGGAACACGAGAGCGTTCACTGAATGTGAATATCTCGGCAAAATCCGCTTTTGAAGCTCAATCGGCTTTTATTTTCCCATAGCTTGACAAAATTTTAAAATTTTTCAAGGGGGGCCTCGACGAAAAAAGCATTTTGTGAGATAATATCAATAGGGTAGCGAGTGATCCAGTGGTGCATTTCGAAATATTTCCGGAAAATATAAGAAAAGCTCTTCCGATCCATTGCGGAATGGAAAAGGGTCCAAAGGTTTTTGAACATCAAAAGGAGCAGTAAAGTGAAACGAGCCATCCTCAGCGACATTCACGGTAATCTTGAAGCGCTCACTGCCGTCATGAAAGACATTGAAGAGCAGAAGGTCGATGAGATCTTTTGTCTTGGTGACGTGATCGGCTACGGTGCGAATCCTTTGGAGTGTCTCGACATAATCATGGAGAAGGCAAAAGTCTGTCTTCTTGGAAATCACGAACAGGGCGCTCTTTACGATCCGGAAGGTTTTAATCAGCGTGCTGTGCGTGCGATCATCTGGACGCGGAAGCAGCTGGAGACGGAATCAGAGAAGAGAGACGTCCGCTGGCACTTTTTGAATATGCGTCCCCGAAAATTTGAAGATCCTGCGTGGAACGCTCTTTTTGTGCACGGTTCGCCGAAAAATCCGTTGAACGAGTACGTTTTTCCTGACGATGTCAACGACGCGCCTAAAATGGAGATCTTCTGGGGCCTGACGAAGCATATTTGTTTCCAGGGACACACGCATGTGCCGGGGGTTTTCGTGGATGGAAGGTTTGATTCGCCGAATGATCTGAGCCCGGAGTTTGAGCTGGACCTGGTACCCGGCAAGAAGTACATGATCAATGTCGGATCTGTCGGTCAGCCGCGGGATTCGAATACAAATGCGTGTTACGTGATCGCGGAAGGTGAGAGTTTCGAAGAGACGATTCACCTGACTTACCGCAGGATCCAGTATCCTATTCAGGAAGCGGCAGACAAGATCTTCCAGGTCAATGAGCTGGATCAGTTCTTTGGAAACCGTCTTTTGGAAGGACGCTAGTTTTTTCCTCGTCCGCAGTCGGAAATGCAGATTTTGTGATTTTTTCGCCAACGTGTTTTTGACGCGGTTTCGATTTTTTTGTGTGAATTTTATTTCCTTTTTTAGTTAATATCATGTCCCGATTCATTCAACCTCCTCAGCAGAAGTACCAGCGGCCCCAGTCCCATCGCGGAGCGCAGGGGCAGCCCCCACAGGGCGGATGCTCGCAGATGCTGTTTTTGATCGTCATTCTGCTGCTTTTCAACATTTTGTTTTTAAAAGCCTGCGCTCCTGAAGAAAGCGCGACGGATTCCAGTGCCAATCTTCAAGCGGTCCTGAGTGAACTCGATACTGCGAAAGATGCCCAAGCACCGAACGGTGATGCTGCGGCAGCTCCTGTTGTAGCGCCGAATGCCGTTTCGGAAGAGCCTGAGACCGTGAATGTTCCGGAAAATGGTGCTGTTTTGGAAGCAGCGCCGACGGAACTTTCGAATCCTTCAGAAAATGCGCCGGTTTCAGAGAATGCCGAAACGGAGCCTGAAAAGACTGTATCTGAGGTTTCTGCCGAAGTCTCTGACGCTGCGGGAGTTCAAAATGCTGCCGCTGGTGAAAGTGCTGTTGCGGAATACCTGACGATCGGTTCTGCGGATCCGGCGAGCGAGTACCGAATGCTCGTGACGTTTTCAACACGCGGTGCGGCCGTGGCGCGCGTCGAGATGAACGAAGCGCGGCTCGTCAGCATGAATGACGGTCCGAAATTCAAAGGCGGGTATCTTGGAGCTGTTTCGTACGATCTGGCGCCGGAAGCTGTCGGCGGCTGCATGGTGGACGTCGTCGGTGAAGGTACTCCGGCTAAAGCGGCAGGGCTTCAGAAAGGGGACCTGATCGTCAAGCTGAATGATGTGGAGGTGCCGAATGCGAAGGATCTGACTGAAAAGGTCCGTGAGATGAAGCCGGGAACGAAGGTGACGCTTACGCTGATGCGTGCGGGGCAGGAAGTGAAGGCGGAAGCTGTTCTGACGCGTGAACCGGTGAGCGTCATCCGTCCGGAGCGTGAATCCGATGAAACGAAGAGCCTGGAAGAGGCGTTTGGGGGAGAGAATGTCGTCCGCGAAAATAATCTTTCGTTCCTCACGACGTTCTTTGCGTTTGGGAACGCCTCGCTTGCTTCGCTCGATATGGAGGTCCGGAAGCAGATCGCGAATGATGATTTCCAGACGCTCAATAAATTTTTGAATGCCGAGCTGAAAGGCTTTGATATGCACACTGCTGCATGGACGGTCGAAAGTGCGGCAGCGGATTCCGTCACGTTCCTGTATGCGAAAAACGGAATGGAAGTCCGCAAGATTTACACTCTGGTGAAGGTCGCAGAAGAGCAGCGCCGTGACGAAGCCTCTCCGACGTACCATCTGACGATGAAAGTTGCGGTGAAGAACGCGGGGACGCAGAATCAGCTGGTCGCGCTCCAGCAAGACGGTCCGACGGGCCTTCTGACGGAAGGGTACTGGTTCTGCTCAAAGGCAGGGCGAGATTGGGGAACTCCCGGTATCCGCGACGTTTTGATCGGGCACCAGGGGAATTCGACGCCGAACGTTTCGACCTGCTCGAATATCGCCAAAGGCAAGTGGGGCAAACACACACAGTGCAGCCAGAATCCAATCAAATACATTGGTGTGGATGCGCAGTACTTCTCCTCGATCATGATCCCGCAGCACGAGAAGTCTACGCTTGGGGTGGATCGGTTTACGATGCTGCGAGTGGGCAACGTGGCGAAAGACTGGGTCACGAAGACGAACACGTCGTGTCGTCTGATCTCTGGTGCGAAGCAGCTGGCGCCGGGTGAAGAGGCCATGCAGGAATTTACGGTTTTCGTGGGACCGAAGCGTCCGGAACTGCTTTCTCGTTACGAGCTGGATAACGTGGTCTACTACGGCTGGTTCTCGTGGATCGCAAGTATTTTGGTCGGGATCCTGCACTTCTTCTATGGTATCTTCGGCAATTACGGGATCGCGATCCTGCTTTTGACGGTGGTCGTGCGTCTTTTGATGTTCCCGCTGTCGAAAAAGCAGATCCTCAGTTCCATCATCATGCAGAAAATGCAGCCGGAAATCAAGCGGATCACGGAAAAATACCAGGATCCGATGGAGCGTCAGCGTGCGCAGATGGAGCTTTTCCGTAAGTACAAATACAATCCGATGTCCGGATGCTGGGTCATGCTGATCCAGCTGCCGATCTTTATCGCGCTGTACCGTGCGATCTTGGTGGACGTGGAACTGCGTCAGGCTCCGCTCTTCACGGAATCGATCCGATTCTGCTCGAATCTCGTTGCGCCCGACATGTTCTTCTACTGGAGCGACTACGTCTGGACGACGATCTCCTGCGGATACGGTATGTTTGGTCTTGGTCCGTACTTTAACCTGCTTCCGGTTTTGACCATCGCGATCTTCATCATTCAGCAGAAGATCATGATGCCGCCTGCGTTGGATGATCAGGCGCGGATGCAGCAGAATATGATGAAGTTCATGATGATCTTCATGGGATTCCTGTTCTTCAAGGTCCCGTCTGGTCTGTGTCTGTACTTCATCATGTCGAGCCTCTGGGGGCTGCTTGAACGCAGGTTCATGCCGAAGGCGGACAATTTTGAGCTTTCGGATAGCGGCGTCATTGACATGCGCGTCCAGAACGGCAGGGCGTACAGCAATGCGGAGACGCTGAAGAAAGAAGGTTTCTTCGCTCGGCTTTCGAAGAAAATGGAGGAATTCCAGAAGGCGGTCGAGGAACGTGACGCGCAGCGTGAGCGGCAGAAGCGTGAGGAACGCAAGTCGAAGAAGCGCTGACTTTAAGGAGACTGAACGGTGCCGGAGAGAAGAGATTTCCCTTCGGTACCGTTTTTTTAGGAAAAGCCGGATCTGGCTGTACTTGAGCTGGAGGCGAGACGGTCGGGAACTTTTTTAGGAATGGCGGTCTGGGAGACTTGGAGTACGTAAAAAAAGGAGAAAGGATGAGTTTTTCACGTTTTGCATTGGATCGTTTCAGAAGATCCGTTTTGAGTGGAAGTGCAGCCTTCCTGATCTTGGTCTTGGGCGGTTTTACGGTATTTGCCGCAGAGACGGTTTCACAGGCATCTGAAAAATTTGCCGTTACGCAGATTTTTGCGGCGGGGGATTCTACGGCGGCACCGTACAGCTCAAAGCAGGCTCCGATGATGGGGTGGGCGCAGGCGTTAAGTTCTCTGACGGTAGAAGGGGCAGTCGTGCAGGATCGTGCTGCGTGCGGACGGAGCACAAAGAGTTTCCGTGCGGAAGGCCGTTGGGACCGGATCCTTCAGGATATGCGGCCGGGAGACTACGTTTTGATCCAGTTTGGGCACAATGACCAGAAAGTCGGACGTCCGGCAGTTTACGCGGAGGCGGGGACGGATTTCAAAGCCAACCTGATCCGTTTCGTGAAGGAAGTTCGCGAAAAAGGCGGGAATCCGATCCTCGTTACGTCGGTGACTCGGCGAGTCTTTGATGCGGAGGGAAACTTGACGTTTTCGCTGAAAGAGTATCCTGAAGCTCTGCGTCAGGCCGCGCGTGAGACGGAAACGCCGCTGGTCGATCTTTACGTTTTGACGCGCGAATGGGTCGAGACGGCCGGGGTAGAGAAATCGGCACGTTTTTACATGAATCTTGAACCGGGTGAAGAGCCGAACTATCCGAATGGAAACCGAGACAATACGCATTTCCACAGAAACGGCGCACAGGCGGTGGCTGAAATGTTCGTCCGGGATGTTCAGCGTCAGGGGCTTCCGATCGCAAAATGTTTTCGCATCCCGTCTGAAACTCCGGAACCGCTTGAAATGTCGGAATCACCTGAAACTACGGAGCTTTTTCCGTTTGAAGCATCCGGAACAGCGCTGCCGAACGTCTGGAATTCCCCGGTCCTTGCGAGACCCGCAGGGGCGGACGGCTTGATCCGAGTGGATGGGGCACATTTCGTGAACGATCGGGGGACTGTCCGTTTTTGGGGGGTGAATCTCTGTATGGGAGCCAATTTCCTGGAGAAGGAGGCCGCCTCGGCAATGGCGCGCCGGATGGCTTCTTTCGGGATCAATCTTGTGCGTCTGCACCATATGGACATGCGGGAGATCTGGGGGACGAATTTTCCGAAACAGCTGGAATTTGACCCAGAAAAACTCGATCGGCTCGATTGGCTCATCGCGGAATTGAAGCGAAACGGGATCTACGTGAACATTAATTTGCACTGTTCGCGCAAGTTTACTGAAGAGGACGGTTTCCCGGAATACGATTTGCGTCCGGATCATGACAAAGGGCTGGATAATTTCATGCCGCGGATGATCGAGCTTCAGAAAAAGTACGCTCGGGATCTGTTGACTCACGTGAATCCGTACACGAAAATGAGTTATTTGGAGGATCCGTGTGTTGCAATGGTCGAGATCAATAATGAGAATTCGATCGTTTCTCAATGGTACGGAGGCGCCGTTGATAAAAAGATGCCGAAATACTGCGAGACGGTCCTTCAGAAACTCTGGAATGAGTGGCTTTCCGAAAAGTATGGATCCACGGAGGCGGTGCGGGAAGCGTGGGGCTGTGCAGAGGAAACGATCCAGGAAAACCAGATCCTGGACGGCAGTTTTGAGTCCGGGAACTTGGATGGAAAAGCTCCGGGAAAAAGCTGGAAGCTGGAACTTGGGAATGGAGCGGAAGGGAAACTAGACGTAAAGGACGGCGTTTTGGTTTTTGATGTCCGGAAGAGCGGCACTGTTGCGTGGGAACCGCAGATCTACTTTACGGGGATACAAGTTGAAAAAGGGAAACCGTACACGGTACGATTCCGCGCGAGGAGCAGCCGGGATCAGGAGCTGATCGTTTCGTGCATCCAGATGAACTCTCCGTGGAAGCATTTTGGACTTGATCAGAGATTTGATGTGACGCAGGAGTGGCAGGAATTTGAATTCACGTTCCTTCCTGAAGAGTCGGAATCGCTGGCCCGGATCGGTTTCACGTATGTGGAGGAAGGCACGACGCTGGAATTTGACGACATTTTCTTCGCCAAAGGCGGTACCGCCGGGATCGGAAAGGAGGAACAGCTGGAAGACGGCTCGATCCGCATTGCCCGCAGATTTTCTGAGCCGCAGCGGAACATTCCGCGTATGCGTGAGGATTTCACTCAGTTTCTGCTCGATCTGGAAAAGTGCTACTGGAACGAAATGTTCAGCTTTTTGCGGAATGAGCTGAAATGCGTTCACCCAATCACGGGAACGCAGCTGAATTACGGCTCTACGTACCCGCAGGCGGAGATGGACTACGTGGATACCCACAATTACTGGAATCACCCGCAATTTCCCTCAACGGCGTGGGACGGACGGGATTGGTTTGTGAGAAATACGGCGCTGGTGAACTGTCTTGGAACGGAGGGGACGATCGTCGCGATAGCTGCGCAGCGTATTCTTGGGAAACCGTACACGGTCAGCGAGTACAATCACCCGTCTCCGAATCTCTATTTTGCGGAAGGATTCCCGATGATCGCGGCTGTCGGCGGATTTCAGGACTGGAGTGGGATCTTTACGTTCTGCTGGGCGCATTCTCCGGTGAATCCGAAAAAGATCAGTTTTTTTGACATTCACGGAAATTCTCCCGCGCTCGTGCATCAGCCTGCGTGTTTCAATCTGTTTGTTCGCGGTGATGTGAAAAACGGACTTGCGCCGGCAAATGCGTCGAGGAAGGCAAACATTGCGGCCGTTAGTCTTGAACAGGATCATGCGGTCCACCGGACTCTTGACTGGACTGCGCGGCATTACCATCTTTCCGCTTTGCGATGCGGTGCACTCAGTGACTATTCCGGCGTGCGTTTGACGGATCTTTCGACTCCGGAACCTTCCGAGACGGCTTCCCTTCCTGCAATGGGGCAGGATGTGGTCCTCGAGAATTGCAAAAAGCAGATCGATTCTGCTTCCAGTTCGACTCGTGAACTTTTCTGGAATGCGGAAACGGAGAAGAAAGGAATTTTCCTCGTCGACACACCGAAAACGAAAGTCTTCACCGGATTCGTGAATGGACGTGAATTTACTTTTTCGGACGGGACGCGATTCATTCCGGGAAAGTCGATCCTGGATTGGATGACGATCTCCATGACGCAGGTCGACGGGCAGCGTGAGCCGCGCGAACCGCATCGTCAGCGTGAGTGTGTTGGAGTTTCGCAGAACTGGCTCGTCGCGGCGACCGGGTTCGTTCGGAATACGGAGATGAAAGTGCGTGTTTACGAAAAAGGGGAGAAAGACCTGAAAGCGGAAGACGCCCCCGGCCTGACTAACGAAGAGCTTGCCGGAACGCTTGACGAAAATCTCACGTCCTCCAAGACGAATGGGATCGGGCCAAATCTCTGTGAAGGTGTGAGTGCAAAGATCCAGATCCCGGTCTGTGCGGGGGCGGCAGTTTTCTGTTATCCGCTGGACGGTGAAGGAAATCGGATGAACGGATTTCAGGCGAAAATGCTTTCTGAAACCATGGCGGAAGTAGAACTTTCGGCCAAGTATCAGACGCTTTGGTATGAGATCGAAGTGAAATAGACTTTTGGAATTCCGTTTCTTGGGAACGTGAGCGGGTCTGGAAGAGGCAGAGTGCAAAAATTTCCAGATCCGCTTCTTTTTTCATTGGGGGGGAGTCTTTTCTTTTTCTGGATTTCTGGTAAAATGACGATTGGATTTTTTGTTTGTGTTTCCTTTTTGGGAGAGTAGAGCGATGCTCCTGATTGCGATTGAAAGTTCCTGCGATGAAACGGCAGCGGCCGTGATCCGGGATGATGGCGAGATTTTGTCTGAAGTGGTAGCCAGTCAGGCGAAACTTCATGCGGAGTACGGTGGTGTCGTGCCGGAATTGGCGTCCCGTGCGCATATGGAGCGGATCCTTCCTGTGGTCGATCAGGCTGTGAAGCGAGCCGGAGTTGGCCTGAAGGATCTGGATGCCGTTGCTGTGACGAATGCTCCTGGACTTGCGGGCTCTCTGCTTGTTGGGGTCGTAGCGGCGAAGGCGCTGGCACTGGCTCTGGGGGTACCTCTGATTGCGGTGAACCACCTTCTTGCGCACGTTTACGCGTGCCGGATCGCTGCGAAGAAAGATGTTTTCCCGTGCGTGGGACTCATCGTCAGCGGCGGACACACGAGCCTTTACCGATGCGGGCACCCGCTGGATTTTGAGCTGCTCGGAGCCACGATCGACGATGCGGCTGGGGAGGCGTTCGATAAAGTTGCGGCGATGCTTCAGCTTCCGTATCCCGGAGGGCCGAACATTCAGCGGGTCGCCGAAAATGGAGATCCGAAAGCGTACCGTTTCCCGAGGACGTTCAAAAATGATCCGGAAAATCTCAATTTCAGTTTCTCCGGACTCAAGACGGCCGTCAGGTACCAATTGGTCGGTGAAGGGAAACAGAATTTCGAGGAGCTGGTCATTTCGGATGAGCATCGGGCGAATATCGCGGCTTCGTTTCAGGAGGCGGTCGTGGACGTTCTCGCGACAAAAGCCCGGCATGCTCTTCAAAAGACGGGCATGAAAAATCTCTGCGTCGGAGGCGGAGTCGCGGCAAACGGCGTTCTGCGTGCCCGGCTGGAGCGTGACGCAAAACGTTTCGGATTTCAGTTTTTCACTGCGCCGCTGAGTCTCTGTACCGACAATGCGGTCATGGGGGCGATCGCGTGGGAACGCTATCGGGCTGGGGAATTCGCAGATCTGGATCTGAATTTTGAGGCTGGGGTCGTACGGGCTGCCCACTGAAACGCGGCCAGTTAAAATTTTTCATTTCATTTTAAGAGAAAGAGGGACCATTTGGGGACCTCTTTTTTTATGTTTTATTTATTGTGCGAAAAGAAATTTTCTGAAATTCTCTGGAAAATTTTTGAGAAAAAAGGAAATCTGCCGGAAAAAGCCGGACAAACCGTCTGTTTGATGGAATCGTTAAAAGACTTCCCGATCTGTGACACATAGTGACACAGTGTGACAGTATGTGTCACAAAATTTTCAATCGAAATTTATGAATCTTGGTGTAATTTACGGCTATCTTGTTTTGGTTTTCTTATTTTTCTTTCAGAATCATACGTGGTTTGCTTTTTTATGTATTTTAAGGCAGGATTTCAGGAAAAGGGTGATCGAAAATGTTTTCGATGCCGCGAAATAAGTGTTAGGTGAAAACTTTCCGGAAAGCGAGTGTTTCCATGGTCCGTAAAAATTCAGAGGTGAAGTCGAATACCCATGCGGCAATGGAATGCAAAGAGGGGGATCTGAGGTTAAAAACGCTTTCCTCAAAGGCCGTGGTCCCGATTTCGGCTTTTCGTAAAAAGCTGCCGATCATTGGACGTGTTTACGGCATGAGTTTTGAAATGCTTGAAGAGAAGCGGAAGGTTACCCTTTCCCGACGTTTTCGTAAAGATGCTTTTCTTGTGGAGATTGAAAAAATGTATCTCGTTCTGGCTCCGGCAGATACGTTGAAAGAGTCTTTTTATGTTGCGCTGATCGATTGCAGCTCAAATTTTCATCTGGCATTGTGTGAAAAAGGCAGAAAAAAGGACTGCTGGGTCTTTCGTTCTGCCGATACCGGGAGAAAATTGAAGCTCTCCAGCACCTTGATCCTTGGCAAGGTCCTGGCATTTGAAGAGCCTCAAACGAAAGTTCCAAACGGCGGTACCGCCAAGACGCTGCCGACCGACATTCAGAAAATTCGGGATCGATCCGTTTTTTCCTGAATGCCGGTCCTTGATGCTGGCTGATGTGAGGGGGGAGGAGTTGAGATCCGTTTTCGGCAGGAGATCAGAGGAGCGGGCTGACGGAGATCTCATCGACTGTGTACGCGGTTTCCGACTCACTTAAAGAGAGGATCGCGAACCATTCGAGGACGCGGAACTGCTCTGGAAGCGGAAAGGGACCGAATGTGCGTACGGTGAGATCTTCCGGTGAGTTTGGATCCTGTGAGCGCACTTCAAGTGTCCATTCCCGTGTAGGAGCGGATCCCTGTGCGTTTTCTCTGTTTTTCTTTGCGGGAGCTTTGAGGCCGTTTCCGATACTATTTCCTGCTGTTTGAAAGGAGCCATTTTCGAAACGGATGACGAATTGCGTCCAGGATCCCAGCGGGAGTTCCGCGAGTACCTGTCCGTGGAGTGAAAGGAGTCCATTACCGTCGATCCGGAGCGTTGGCCCGCTTTCGTAATTTCCCGACACGTTGGTGTACTGGCGTGTTTCGCAAAGCAGCACGCTTCCTTTTTCCGGACGAATGGCCCACGAAAGCTCAAGTTTTCCCGGAGGGAACCAGGGCTGGGCGATAATGTGCGGGTCGTAGGAGTGTTTGTGTGTCGGAGAGTCGATGACTTTGAGTGCGTATTTGCCGCGGAATGCGTGTTCGTCGCTGACGACGAGGCATTCGGGGAGTTCGGCACCTTCGCGCGAGTCGAAATGGGTCATACCGACCGGCAGATCTCCCATATCGGCAGAGTCATCGAATGACGCGTTCCAAGCGGAGGTCTCCGGGGACGGAGCGTGAGTCTCGCAGGGACGGTGAATGACCTGAGCCGCGAGTCGGACCCATTCCGCCGATCCGTAAAGTCCGGCACGCTGACCGGGGCGGGATGGTGCGGTGCCGGGGACTCCATTGGCGATGTCGGCGCGTTCCTGCGGAGAGCCAGTTAGGTCGAACGGCTCGAATCCGAGTGCGAGGGCAGGGGAGTCGGAGGACAGACGGAAATCGCGGGCTTGGGCATCCTGGAATTTGGGATCTGCGGCGATACTTTCGGAGTCCTGTGCTGCGAGCGTGCGCCATTCGTCGAGTGATTTTCCGAGGAAGACGGGCGTTTCGTTTAGGCTCCAGAAGCAGTTGCGGTTTTGGATCAGCGATTTTTCGGGTTTCAGACCGTAACCGCTTCCGCTGAGCATCGTGCCGGCATGATTCAGGCAGATGTTTTGCTCGACTTTTGCGCCGAACTCGCGGTCGGTGTGCATCACGTTATTTCGTGCGAGGACAGCGGCGTCGGAGAAGGCGAAAATATTGTTTCGGTAGACCGCATTGTATGGGTAGGCGTAATTGTGGATGTGCAGACCGGGGTCTTGCGTGTCGTGGATGAGATTGGATTCCATCACGATATTAGAGGTTCCCGCGTCGCCGTAGAGTCCCCAGCCGCCGTAGCCGATGTTTCCGAAAGTGTACCGCCGGACGTCATGGATCCAGTTATGGTGAAGGCGCGTTCCGTCCGTGTCGCCCAGGGTGTAGATCCCTGCCAGGTCGTTCATAACTCCGCGTGAGATGTGGTGGAGGTGATTCCAGCCGACGTCATTGTGATTGGAGTACGCTTTGCCTGCTCCCCAGCTCCATCCGAGCTGCATCGCGGACCAAGTCGTGTTGGAGACGTCATTATGCGCGATCGAGTTGAACTGTGCCATACCGCCGAGAAAGATCCCGCAGGCCGAATGAAAAAGCTCTCCAGTGTGGTGGATCAGATTGTTTTCGATCCGGTTTTTGCGCGTAATGGCGAGTTCATGCGGAGTACCCTGCGGGATCGCGGGGAGGCTGACACCGCCGGCGCCTGTGTCGAAAATGTGGTTTTGGAAGATCGTGTTTTCTGCGCAGCCTTCCAGAAGCGTGATGCCGTTTTCGCCGAGGTGGGAGAACTCGCAATTCTCGATCAGACTGTGAGCCAAACCGACTGCGCAAATGGTCCCGCGTTGCGTGTGTGCGCCCTGCACGCTGTTTTCGTAGTCCGGCGAGAGATCTGCATCTGAGTACGAGAAGACCAGGTTCCGGAACGTGAGCCATTCCACGAGTTTTCCGTTTTTCCAGTCACCGCGGATCTCGATGAGGCGGCGCGGACAGATGGTCAGAAGAACGGTATCGCGGGCAAGGTCTTCATCATTGCGCGGGATGTAAAAAACTCGGCCTGCTTTTCGGTCGAAATACCATTCTCCTGGGGCGTCGAGGGCTGCGCGGCTGTTTTCGACGTGCCAGCGTGCGTGATTTGTGGGATAGTAACCTCCTGCACTGCGCGGAAATTCCACGACGCCGGTCATCGGATCGTAGTTGGCGATCCGGTTGAACGAAGTGCTCCAGTACTGGTAGGTCATCAGCTGAACGTCGGGGAGGATCTGGCCGTCGGCATCGTAAATGTACGGGTCCAGATCGCCTGGCTGGAGACGATACTGCATACACTTCCGGTCTTTGCAGACTGCGCGTTTCGCCCAGAAGTAGGAGTTGGTGAAATTTTCCGGGTCCCAATTCGGAGCGCGTGCCCGGATCGCTCGGCGAACATCGAGAGACGGATCGGGAAAATTGACCGTTTGATGGAAAATGACCGTTTGGTGTGAATTGGATGCTTGGTGGGAATTGGATGCTTGGTGGGAATTGGATGTTTGGTGGGAATTGGATGCTTGGTGGGAATTGGATGCTTGGTGGGAATTGGATGTTTGGTGGGAATTGGATGCTTGGTGGGAATTGGACGCTTGGTGGGAATTAGGTGTTTGAGGAAAAGTGGATGTTTGGGCGGAATTGAAAGTTTGAGGGGAATCGGCTGCTTTTCCCGAAAGTCGGCGTTCAATGAAGAGCTGCGTGCCTGCGTCGGGATCGGAGACGGCGCATGGGGCGGAAAAGAGACCGTTTCCTTCGTCACGCCAGTCGGTCAGACTCACGGCTCCGGAAATGACGGCACGTTCGCCAGCTTTACCTTGCCAGATGACGGGAGCTTGGGAGGTCCCGGAGTCCTGAGGTCCCAGCAAAAGGGGAGTTTTCAGGAAGTAGGTCCCGCCGGCAAGTTCGACAGTGACGCTTTCTGCGGGAACTTTTTCGCGAAACGCCCGAACTGCATCTCGTGCTTTTTCAAGCGTTGCAAACGGGTCGGAGGCGGAGCCGCCGCCGGAATCGGAGCCGGATGGAGAAACGTAAAATACTTTGGCTTCCGTGAAACCGGAAATGAGAAACAGGAGGGTGCAAAACAGTACGGCTCGGAGGAAACGGACTGTACGGAAGAATTTGACGGAGCGGGAATGCATGATTCGTCCTCTTTCTTTTCGTTTTTAGGGGCAAAATTTGGGGCGGGAGGCGTAGCAAGCAGGCACGCAAAATTTGGGGTGGGAGGCGTAGCAAGCAGGCACGCAAAATTCGGAGTGCAGCGATCTGCTTTTTTCATTCTAACAGACGAAAAACGGAATGTCAAGAGGAGTTCGGGGAGAAATTTTGGGTTCAGTCATTAGGTCATGGAAACCGCGAGAACTAGGGAAAGTACGGAAGACTTACCGCGGTGCACAGAAAGCGTTTCTTTTCTTGAGTTTCTGTTATGTTTCCGTTTCCATTTTGGGCCGTATTTCCCTAGGGATTGGATCCGGCAGGAACCTAGAAATATTTTTCAGTACCTCTTGACAGTTTCGGCAGGATTTGATAAAATGAATAAAATATTCATCAGCGTGATGAATGGTTCGGCGTTCGGGCCGCCAAAATTTGGATGCGGCAGGACTTCCTTTTTATTGGGGGATCCGTTCCATTTAGGGGGAACAAAATATGAAAACGAAAGGATTTACGCTCGTTGAGCTTTTGGTCGTTATTGCGATCATCGGGATGCTAATGGGACTTCTTCTTCCTGCAGTCCAGCAGGCGCGTGAAGCTGCCCGGCAGATGCAGTGTACGAACAATCTGAAGCAGTTCGGGAGTGCGAGTCAGCAGCACATCGCAACAAACGGCTGCTATCCCGGCGGAGGGTGGTACTATCAGTTCGTCATGGACCCGGACCGTGGTGCAGGTGCGGATCAGCCGGGAGGCTGGATCTGCTCCATGATGCCGTTTTTGGAAATGAACGCGCTTTGGATGCATCCGCAGGATGGCAATCCAGATACGGCGACGGATTCTCAGAAAAACAAAGCACGGGAGGTCTGTCAGACGCCGCAGAGCATCTACCACTGCCCTTCACGCCGAAAGTCCAAACTCTATCCAACGCCTTCGACGTTTCAGAACTGTGCCACGATGAACAAATGCGTGAAGATCGACTACGGCGGAAATCATGGAGCTGTGAACGTGCGCTCTGCGGACTCGTACAGTGACTGGGGCGGTACGTATCCGCGGCCGGGTTACGGAATGGCGGGGGACTCTATTCGCAGGATCGCAGAGAAGACGGACTGCGGCGGGATTTTCTTTATCTGCAGCGAGATCTCCGACACTGACGTCACGGATGGGACTTCCAACACGTACCTCATCGGTGAAAAATACATTCAGCCCGAGACTTACGAAAACGGCAGCGGGTGCGACGATAACACAGGCTTGAGCGGCTGTGACTGGGACACGCTGCGTGATGCGGTCAACATTCCGATGCAGGACCGCAAAGGACACGGCGGAGCTGCGTACATTTTCGGAAGTGCGCATGCTGGATCTTTGGGAATGGTCATGGCAGACGGTTCTGTACACCGTGTTTCTTACGCGATCGACAAAACCGTCCATCAGCGTCTCGGCGCACGTAATGATGGAAATGTCGTTCATCTCCCGTAATCGTTTGTAATGGTCCGTGATGGCATAAATTCGCAGCAGTTTTCGCTTCCGGGGATCGAGAGTTTCGTTTCCGGAAGCGTTTTTATTTTTACGCAGCATCGAGCCGCCGCGTTTTGCGGACCAAACGGGCAGGCATGGGAAAGAGGAGAGACCACTCGATGCTGATCGGTTTGGAACCGCGGTGGCGGACGTATTCTGCCGGACCGAGGAACGTGTACGGTGTACTCTGGCCGTGCGTTTTTTTGTTTTCGCGGACAAAAAGCAGGACGGTGCTCTTGCCGTTCAGGTAACGTTTGCCGGTGGCGGAATTTGCGCTTGTGGTGCTTTGGGACTGCCAGTGAAAGAGGCGGTCATTGAGCGCGTAAT
>SUVI01000042.1 GCA_015062085.1 Planctomycetaceae bacterium | reverse complement strand
GCGTCCGAGTTCTCACCAGCGTCCGAATCCTCACCAGCGTCCGAATCCTCACCAGCGTCCGAGTTCTCACCAGCGTCCGAAGCCTCACCAGCATCCGAGTTCTCACCAGCGTCCGATTTTACGGAAGCAGCAGAAGAAACAGGACCCCCATTTTTTCGCCCAAGCTCTTCCGCATTTCCTAAAAGGATCCCTTCATCAAAACGAAGTGGAACAGCAATGGCGGTATCCTTGAAGGTTTCGATCTGAAAACGGACTTTCATCCGGACGGCATCCTGTTCAACCTCGCCATTGGCCAACACCGAATGAAAAATAAAATCCGGAAAAAGCGTCTTTCCATTCGATTTCGCCTCTCCCGGGATGGAACGCAGCATCTTGTCCATAAACTCCAGCGGGATCCCAGGTACCGCAACCAAACGTCCCTTTTGATTCAAAAGGTAAAGAGAGATCCCTTCATTCGGATTTCCACCGGAGAAATATTCCTCCATACGTCCTTCTGACTGCAGCATTTGGTAAAAGTTTTGAGGCGAGACAGGAACATCAGACCGCGGAGAAACAGGATCCGTCCTTCCATTTCCTGTCGGCGGTACTGCCTGGTCCTGAACGTTCGCCGAAGAAGAAGCATGTGCGTTCTGCTCTGAAACAGCCCCCGCCCCCTGCGAATAAACAGGAAGAGAATGAATGCCCCCCAAAAAGGAAACACAGACATAAAAGATCCCCGCAAGAAAAAGCATCTTCCCAACGCTTCTTCCGGCAGATCTGAAATTCCGCTTAACGAGTGACCTATTTTGCTGCCGTTTCATCGTAATGCCCCTGAAAAAAATAAAATCCAGTTTTTGCGTCCTAAAAAACTTTTTCGTCCTGAATAAAAATCCATCAAAATAAAAAATTTTCGTCCTAAACGACACAGTGTCTTTCGAACGTCTTCAAAATTTCGAAAGACAAAATGAAATCAAAAGCCAGATCCTGGAAAAATTCCCCAAAATCTCCATTCGGAAGACCTGACGATCTCATAGACGCGCAAACCTTCACTTCTCAGCGCATCTATTTCGTCGGTACAGACGTTTAATTTCTTTATCTTCACTCTATTATACCCTAAATTAACAAAAAAGGGAATTGGGGGAGATGGAAACTTTTTATCTTTTGAACAAAATTTTAATAATTAAACCGGTTTTGATGATTTTTCAGCCTGTATTTGTCGATAGTTTAAAAATGGATAGTAGTCTGATCGTCCTGACCCTTTTGGATCTTCCGATCAGATGAGAAGAAATTGAACTTTCCGGACCTGTGCAGATCCGGATCTTTACTTGAACGTAAACTGGATGGAAAAATGCAATCGATAGTACTTTCGTGGATGATGATGCTTGGAATGCTCCATGGAGCAGGCACCAATTTCCCGGTCGACATGTTTCAGACGACGTCACACAATTTCGGCACAGTCGTCAAAGGGACCAAAACCGAATTTGATTTTGAGTTCACCAATATTTTTGTCGAAGACGTCGTCATCGAGTCCGTCACCTCCTCCTGCCAGTGCACGACGCCCTCATTTGGTCCCCGCGGTCCCATCAAAACCGGAGAGAAGGGGAAGATCCACATCAGCGTCAACACACAGAACTTCACCGGAACCAAAAATGCGACGATCACCGTGCGTTTCGCCCGTCCGTACCGTACCGAGATGCAGCTGCACTCCTACGTCTACATACGAAACGACGTCACGGTAAACCCCGGCATCGTTTACTTTGGTTCTGTAGACCCCAAAACCAACCCTGCGGTATCTGTGAATATCAACAGTGTCAATCAGGGCTGGCAGATCCGCGACGTTCAGAGCGAATGCAAATTCCTGAGTGTTGAACTGAAAAAGCATCCCAACTATTCCTCGTTCTACACGATGGTGGTCCGACTGAAGGAAAATGCACCTCCGGGACCGTTTTCAGAAATTCTGGAAGTGATCACGAACGACTACGATCCGCGCTCTCAAAGAGTTCCCGTCCGCGTTCAGGGGCGTGTGAAACAGACACTTAGTGCAAGTCCGTCGCCGCTCGCGTTCAATATCGTAGAGGAAGGCGCATCGGTCGAAAAAACGCTCGTCATTCAGGGCGCAGAACCATTTAAGATCACCGACATCACGTCTGAAAGCCGTAATATCGCAGCCTCCATCCAACGGGACGCCCGAAAGATCCACCCGATCAAACTCACTTACCACGGAAACGAAGTCGGAGATTTCACTGGCGAGATCACTGTATTTACCGACTTGGAAGGCGGAATGAGCACACAGGTCCAATTCAGCGGAAGAGTCACTCCGGCTCCTGAACCGGCTCCCGAACCGACTCCTGAACCGACTCCCGAACCGGCTCCCGAACCGGCTCCCGAACCGGCTCCCGAACCGGCTCCTGAACCGGCTCCTGCGGGAGTATCTGAAGGACCGGAAGAAATACTTCCTGAAGCCGCTCCTGAAGTAACTCCTGAAGCAGCGGTTCCAGAGGCAGATGTGCTCCCCGATAGTGAACCACTTTTTGACGAGGAGGCCAAAGAAAACGAAGCTCCAGCCGATGCCGAAATGACACAGAAAACGGACGCCGAACTCGGACTTGCCCCGCTCCCAGTCCCAGAAGAAACCGATGGGCCGGAAACACACGATGGGCTTGGAGAAATGCCGATTGAAGATCCGGCCGTCCCTAAAGATGACGAAGTTCTCGATTTTGGAGCAGCCCAGCCAGAAGAAAAAGACGTGAAAGATGAAGGCCCCCTCGACTCCGACAGCGTCGAACTTTTGGATCTTCCGGAATTGGAAAATGCAGAAGCAGCTGCACCGGCAGACGGCTCCGCTCCTGCGGATGAACGGAACGTCAGTCAGGAATCAGCCCCTGCGGCAGACTCACAAGAAAGCGATGCACCGCTCAGCCTCGACGAAATGATCGACGATACCGTCCCGAATGAAGAGGCAGAGACAGACTCGGCAGCTCCCATCGAAAATGGCCTCGGGATAGACATTCCCGAAAATGAGGCAGATCCACAGGAAGAAATTCCTGCACTCCCGGCGCTTGACGAACAGAACGCGGATGCAGCTGTGCAGAACAAAGAGGCTCAAGAGGCACTCCCGCTCGACCTTGATGACAGTCTTGAGGGACTTGACGGGCTTGAAGATACCGACGCACAGGAATCAGCAGGACCTGAGGCTGGCGAAGAGAAACTTCCGGAACTTCCGGAGGAAAAGTCTCCGATGCAGGAAACTGAAAATGTTCCGGATCAGCCGCTGCCGATCGACGGTCTGGATGAACTTCCGGACGAAGGCCCCGCAGATACTGAAAATGCGGCAGACTCTGAAAATGCGGACAAACCGGAAAATCCGGAAGAGCCAGCCCGGCAAGTTGAGGAAGAGAAGATCCCTGCCGATGAAGAGGAAATGCCGGCGCCCCAAGATCCAGCTCCAGTCCAGGAAGCAGAAGATGCCCCGCCCCGCCCCGCCGAAGAGTTGGACGACCTTGAATCACTCTTCCAGGAATCAGAAGAACTGGCTCCGGAAACAGCACCCGGCACATCGGAAACGACCGAAACCCGGCCAAATGAAAGCGTTCAGCCGATCGGCAGAAACCTCCTGAAACGTAAGATCTAGATCCGTTTTCCAGGCTCACGTTTTCACCAAAAAAAGACGTGAGCCTGACTTTTTCCATTTCACCATTTCCTTTCACCGTAAAATCATGTTAAATCTTACCAAAAGCCAAAAAGCATTTTCCGAAGCCGTTGAACTCCTTCCCGGAGGTGTGAACAGCCCAGCACGCGCATTTGGCGCAGTCGGCGGAAATCCCATTTTCATCGAAAGTGCGGAAGGTGCGCATCTGACCGACGTTGACGGGAACCGCTACATCGACTACGTTGGTTCTTGGGGCCCCATGATCCTCGGTCACGGCCACCCCAAAGTCCTCGCAGCACTCGAAAAGGTCCTCCATACCGGAACGAGTTTCGGAGCGCCGACCGTCTTGGAATCGCGTCTCGCACGCTTAGTCATCGATGCCGTCAGTTCGGTCGAAATGGTCCGTTTCGTAAACTCCGGAACGGAAGCGACGATGAGTGCCATCCGCCTTGCCCGCGGAGCCACTGGACGCGACAAGATCGTGAAATTTGCCGGAAACTACCACGGCCACGCCGATTCTCTCCTCGTCGCAGCCGGCTCAGCTGCCGCGACGTTCAGCGTTCCAAATTCTCCCGGCGTCACGGAAGGAACTTCCCGCGACACGATCGTCCTGCAGTACAATGACGCAGACGGACTCCTCGAAATGTTCTCCCGCTGCGGCTCCGAGATCGCGTGCGTCATCTTTGAACCCGTCGTCGGAAACATGGGATGCGTGCGCATGACCAAAGAATTCTGCGAAGCTTTGATGCGTGTCCGCGAGGAGTACGGAACGCTCCTGATCTGCGACGAAGTCATGACGGGCTTCCGTGTCGCTTATGCCGGTGCCCAGTCGATCCTTGGCCTCCGCCCGGACCTCACGACCTTTGGAAAGATCATCGGCGGCGGACTTCCCGTCGGTGCGTACGGCGGACGAAAGGAGATCATGCAGAACGTTCTCCCGGCAGGAAAAGTCTACCAAGCAGGAACTCTCAGCGGCAATCCGCTCGCCATGACCGCGGGGATCGCGACGCTTGAAACGCTCCGTGAAACGGATCCGTACGCATATCTTGAAAAAATCAGCTCCCAGCTTGAAAATGGGATCTTGGCGGCCGCAAAAAAGCACGGCATCCCGCTTTGCGCCAACCGTGTCGGCGCGATGCTCACGTTCTTCTTCCAGAATGGTCCCGTGACTGACTGGAATTCCGCGGCGAAGTCGGACACGCAGCGTTTCGCGAAGTATTTCTGGAAAATGATCCATCAAGGCATCTACTTCCCGTGCAGTCAGTTCGAGGCAATGTTCCTCTCTGCGGCCCACACGGAAGAAGAGATCGCCTACACGATCGACGCAGCAGGCAAAGCGTTTGCCGAACTGGCGCAGGAAGCATAGTTCCTCAGCCAAAACCTGGAGAGACCGTTCCATATCCGGGCGGTCTCTTTTCATTGGACGCACTAAAATTGCAAAAGGACTCAAAATCGTTTAAAATTCAGCGATTTCCCTCTTGAAATTTTCTTGATTTTTGCTAAAATCAAAATATATCGCCTTTTTCAAATTTTCCCTTTTTACTGAAAACAAACCCAATGAGTAGCGTTTCCCCTTCCTTGAATTTTGACACAGAAAACAGCAGTCAGAATTCACTGGACACCCTGCTTCCAGAGATCGTCAACTACGACATGACGCAATTTGCCCAGCTTCGTGCAGGCTATGATTTTGGTCCCTACCAGAATTACCGTCTGATCCGAAAACTTGGCGAAGGCGGCATGGGGCAGACCTGGCTGGCCAATGAAATGGTCAACGGAAAAGTCAGTCAGCAGGTCGTGCTTAAACTTTTGAGCCGCGAACTGCGCGGAAACGCCGAGGCGCTTCGTGAAGTTCAGCGTGTCTTCGACCTCACGAAAAACCTGAATCACTCGAATATCTGCCCGCTTCTCGGACGTTACTCAGATCCGTACTATGGCGACTTTCTCGTCATGAAATACGCAGACGGCGGAACGCTTGCCGACAGATTCAAGCATCGTCCGAACCAGGACTGCGGTCTGACGGCAGAAAACATCGTAAAGATCCTTCGTCCTATCGCGTTCGCTCTGGATCACGCGCACAAGATGGGGATACTCCATCGGGATGTCAAGCCGCAGAACATCATGTTCATCAAATCCCGAAAAATGTGGACTCCGGTACTCATCGACTTTGGGATCGCCGCGCGCATTCGTCCGGAAAATGCCGGAAGCACGACCATGACATACAGTCGAACCGACACGATGGCGCACTCGACCTCAGGCACGCCGCTGTATATGGCGCCGGAACAGATGAAGGGCGAAAAACAGGACGGTCGCGCGGACCAATATGCTTTGGCGATGATCGTTTTTGAACTCCTGAACGGAAAACTCCCCTTCGCGGGCAAGAACGTCATCCAGATCACGATGGAAAAGACCACGCTTCGGCCCGAAAATCCCAATTTTCCCATACACGTCAATGCGGCTCTCACGAAAGCTCTTTCCACAGAGCCGAAAAACAGATTCTCCACCTGTACCGAGTTCATCGACGCGCTGGTCACTCCTCTGAAACCGATCCCGGTCTCGGATCAAAAGAAAAAGATCTCGAAGGCCTCGATGGATCAACTCATCCAAATACTGGCAAGATCTTTCCGCACGCTCCAGACCCAGGTACAGGAAAGACCCTACCATTGGGCGGGTGCCGGAGGGGTGTTCTTCCTGCTCGTCTGTCTCTGTCTCTTCATGAGCGGAGACGGGGAAACTCCTGAGATCAGCACTCCCGCTCCCCTTCCGCCTATTTCTGTCAATGAGCCGAAGGAGACTCCGAAAGAGCCGGAGATCGTACGCAAAGCCGGAGAGAAAATGGTCAAGCTCATCGGCGGGCGCGAATACACGTTCCGTTGGTGTCCGCCGGGCAAATTCCAGATGGGAAGCCTCGATGTCGAGATCGGAAGAGACAGCGACGAAGGCCCCCGGCACAAAGTCGTCATCGAGAAGGGGTTCTGGATCCTCGATACGGAGGTCACGCAGGCTCTCTGGGAATCCGTCATGGGGAAGACCCAGCAGGAACAGTCCGGAGAACTCGGAGTCAACGGTGTCGGCGAGAATTTGCCGGTCTACCACGTCAATTGGGACGACTGCCGGCAGTTCTGTCTGAAACTCTCCAAATTCATCAACGAAAACGTCTCGCTCCCCACCGAGGCGCAGTGGGAGTACGCCTGCCGGGCCGGAACGCCGGACCCTTTTGCCGGATTTGTCGATTCCATGGCGATCTACGGTCTGGATCACACGAAAGACAAACCGTACACCGTCGCGATGAAAGCTCCGAACGACTGGGGACTCTACGACATGCACGGCAATGTGTGGGAGTGGTGTGCCGACTGGTATTCCCCAAATTACGAAAACGCAAACTCCGGCGAAAAGTCCGACCGCACCTGCCGCGGAGGGGGGTGGTACGACAGCATGGCCTACTGCCGTTCTGCGTCGAGACACAGTCACTGGCCCGGCGCCAGAGAGAACAATCTCGGTTTCCGTGTCGTGCTTACCGCGGAGCCTGACCCGGAAATGCAGTATCTTTCCCCGCTGGAAAGCGCATTGAGAGGGAAATTCGAGTACACGCTCACAGAAACAGCCTGCGAGATCACGAAATACATCGGTTCCGTCCCGAATGTCCAGGTCCCCGAAGGCGTGACCCGGATCGGAAATGACGCATTCCGTAACTGCACCGTCCTCCGCACTGTCACCATCCCGGATTCCGTCACGAGCATCGGAACGTACGCATTCAGCGACTGCACGAACCTCACCTCCGTAAAACTCCCCGGAAACCTGCAAGCCATCGAAAAAGACACGTTCCACAACTGCTTCGCCCTCACCGACATCGAGATCCCCAACAGCGTCGAAAGCCTCGGAGCAGGCGCGTTTTCCCACTGTACCGAACTGGAGAAACTCCATATCCCGGATGGTGTGAAGAGTATTGGAGGATATTGCTTTGATACATGTAAAAAACTGCAGGAAATTCATATTCCAGACAGTGTGAAGAGTATTGGAGGATGGTGTTTCTCTCGATGCGAAAAACTGCAAACAGTAACATTACCTAAAGATTTAGAAAAACTGGGAGAGTCGATGTTCAATGAATGCTGGCACTTGAAATCCATCCAGCTTCCGAATAAACTCAAATCGATTCCGCCAGCTTTTAGTAATGCCCATGTTTCTTCTCTCGAAATTCCTGAAGGTGTGACCCGAATTGAAAATAATGCGTTCATTGGTGCGTATGCACTTACGTCTCTCACTCTCCCGGATAGTCTGGAATTCATTGGAGAAAGTGTATTTACGGGATGTAACATTCTAAAAGAGATCAATATCTCCAAAAATCATTCCCATTTTAAACTGGTAGACGGTGTTCTGTTTTCCAAAGACGGAAAAAGACTGATCTTCTGCCCTCGAAACAAGACCGGAGAATACAAGATCCCGCAGGGAACCGTAGAGGTAGCCCATACAGCTTTTCATGCGTGCACTTCTCTCATTTCAGTAACGATTCCTGCAAGTGTCTCGAAATTCTCTGGTCACCAGGAACCATTCAGTGGCAGTACACAACTTACCGAAATTATCGTCGAAGAAGGGAACGAACACTATCACTCGATCGACGGTGTTCTTTTTGCGTCGAAAGAAAAGAAACTCATCCAATACCCCTGCGCTAAAACTGGTGAATACCGGATTCCGGAAGGTACGGTTGCGATTGGATGGGGAGCTTTTTGGAAGTCCGGAGCAACTTCCATCATCATTCCGGAAGGTGTAAAACAACTGGAAAATCATCTATTTGGCGACAATCCCCATCTGACCTATCTCCGCCTCCCCGCAAGTCTAAAAGAAATTAAGAGTGATACATTCAGAGCAGGGAATAGTCAGGGAAATCCCAAACTGGCAGTAATCGACCTTGCAAAAGACAATCCGCATTTCAAGAGCGTGGACGGTGTTCTATTCACCGCAGATGGGAAAGGACTGATTCGCTGCCCCGCGTGTAAACTAGGAGAATATACCCTCCCCAAAGGAGTAACTCATATTTATCCATATGCGTTTTGCAATACCAAGATTACCTCCATTACATTTCCGGAAGGATGCAAGTCTATCGGCTTGGGTACATTTGAACACAACTGGCAACTCACCGAGGCACATATTCCGGCAAGTGTGACAGAAATCGGCGGCTGGTGTTTTTGTACAGCTCGAAATCTCACGATCTACGCCCCGAAAGGGTCCAAGGCGGAAGAATACGCCAAAAGCAATGGGCACAAATTCCAAGCGGTCAAGGAGTAAACCTCCTTTGGAGTGCGGACCATCCCGCCCCTGCGCGCATTCATAGCTTTTACTTCCGGCGAATGCGTGTCGCGCAGTATCGCCAAATATCAAAACTGCAAAGGTCATTTTAGTGACCTTTGCAGCGCTCCATAATAGATCTCCAATCAGACTCTTTCCAGCATCTCGTTCATTCTTTCAAGTTGCCGTACGAGGCGCGTAGAGCATTTAACAGGATGATTCTGCATGAAAATGTACTCGAGCCACCGTATCGCAGTGGTGAGGGCCGTGCTTTTTCGAAAGACCTGGAGAGCAGCCAGTTCCTCACGCTGAAGGGGACGGAGCGACTGGTATGCCGAAAGCCCCACGAGCCAGTGAACAGCACGCGACTCCGTAAGGGTATTGAGCAGACGAGCGACGTCAACGGTCGGGGAATCGATCCCAGCAGACCCAAAATCAATGAAACCGTTGAAATTCTGACGGTCAAAGTACAGATGAGCAGCATGCAAGTCGTGAATGCACGGAAGAAGCGGAAGCGCAAGATTGCTCATGCGCACCACCTGTGCGAGCACGGCATACCGCTGCTTTCGGATCGTGCGAAGGAGATTGGAGGCAGCAAACTGCAAACGGCTCTCAAAACGCAGTTTCAGCGGACACGGTATCGTGACTGCATTTCCGATCTGCCAACGATCCACACCTGCCGGCCCCTCGGAATCAGAAAGCCCGGAAATAAAACGCACACTTTGAAAATCTGCGCTGCAATCTTTCTTCGGCTCACAAATCGCGGCTTCCAAACGATCCAACAGCGAGTCCGTCCACTTTAAAAGAATGCGTTCATGCTCCAGCAGCGCGGGTGCAGCGCCTCTTTCATTTTCGATGGGAAACGTTTCCATCGCCAAATGGAATTCCGCAAGAGCAGTCATCGCATTCACGAGCCGGGCAGTCCCAGGATGCTTCCGAAAATCTGCACGCCCTTCCATCCAAGGCTCAAGCTGCCAGAAAGACTCACCGTCGGCAACGTACGTCATCCCCTCCAGCGTCTCGATCGGCATGGCGAATTTCGTGAAGCCTTCCTCTTTTGCGTGCCATTGAACGGCATGAATAAATTCCAGGCGTTCTTGAGTCGGATACCTGGAAGCCCAGCGGCGGAGACAGTAATTCTGCTCCTTGCCGCGTACTTTCCAGAATGCCGCACCGCTGCATCCTCCGGCATTTCCAAGCGCTTTGACGCCCTGCGCGACGTAGTCGTCGTGGTAGTTGCACAAAATGTCAAGATGACGGCGGAACACACTCATCGAAAACACACAAACAAAACGGAAACCCCAAATTTCAGGCTCTCTGCGACGCCCGCAAAAGCCCCTTAACGATTTCCTTCATCGTCCATTTGGTCAAAAAATCTTTTGTCTCTTGGCCGACTTGCCCAAATTCCGTTTAATTGTTAAATCTTCTCAGAATGGTTTTAGAAATTTCCAAAATCTCCTATTTCCTGCCGTTTTTCACTAAATTCTCCAGCAAAATCTCCTTTTCGAGGCTTTCAGAACCGCGTAAAAAACGGATCCGCACGGAATCGCCCTCCGTGTACCGCATCCACTCTCTCTGAAAGTCGATTCCGCGCTTAACGGAAATGCCGTTTATGTGCGTCATGAGGTCTCCGACCTGAATTCCAGCCTTCGATGCAAGAGAATCTTCCTTCACATATCGGACTTTCAAGTCTGCCAAGATCGGCGCCGGATTTCCAAAAACGAGTCCCAGTTTCGGCGCAGGATGCCACTCCCGGCGAGTCTGCATTTCGGGGAGAAATGCCAAAAGTTCCTCAAACGGGATCGCAAACCCGATCCCCGAATCGTAAAGCTCCATGCCGCTCAGAAGTTCATTCGGTCCCATTCCAAACGGAGTCAGGATCCCCAGCACTCTGCCGTCAAGATCCGTCAATGGACCTCCGTAGTTCGCAGGCGAAACGTGAGCATCCGTCTGGATCGCCATTCCGAGCTGACGATTCATTCCGCTGAGGATCCCCGTCGAAAAACTCGGAACATCCGGATCCAAAACACGGCCAAGCGCTAGGAGTTTCTGTCCAGGACGCATTTCACTCACCGGAACGGCTTCCGGGACCTGAAAGCGCATGGGAGCTTCGTCTTTTACGGCGTCGATCTTCAAAAGCGCGATCTTGCGCCGAAGATCGGTACTTACCAGCCGCGCAGGGAAACGTTTACCGTCGGAAGTTACTGCAATGACGGCGTTGGGGCCATGAGCAAACGCGACGGCACTGGCAAAAAGGAAACCGTCAGAAGTGGCCAAAACACCCGTCGTCACACGGATCGGCTTCCGAAAACCAGTCTGCTCGTTTCCGATCTGCTCCATTCCGCCCATCATCTCAAGCCGTACGAGTGACGGAGCCATACGGTCCCGGATCGAAAGGAAGACGGACTGGATCCCCTGCGAGATCTCTGACGACGAAATTTCCGAAAGCTCCCCCCCCTGCAGCTCCGCAGAAATCGGACCACAGACGCCAGCCCCAAAGACACCGGCCCCAAAAAGGCCAACAGTCAGAAGACCTGTCCGGCCTGCCGTTCTAAGAAAAGAGAAGATCGACGGGATCTGTACATTCATATCAACTTCCGATCTCCGGACAGATGCCGGGGTTCAATTCTCGATAAAGGATCTCCCAAAGCGCCTCCATCGACTGCGGGATCACATTTGTACACGCCAGGACCGGCATAAAATTCGTATCGCCGTTCCAGCGCGGGACTAAATGCCAATGAAGGTGCCCAGGAAGTCCCGCCCCAGCAACACGTCCAAGATTCAGCCCAACGTTAAAGCCGTCACAGTTCATGACGCGCTCCATAAGCGGAACGACCTGAGAAAGAGTCTCCATCAGCTCAAGGTGCTCTTCACGCGTAAGCAGCTCCAGCCGGGCAACATGTCTGCGCGGCGTGATGAGAAGGTGCCCATTATTGTACGGATAGCGATTCATAATGATGAGCGAATGCTCTTTCCGCTGAAGCACAAAGCGTGCCGCGTCATGTTCCGGCCCGTCTGCCGCAGCCTGACAAATGAAGCATTTCGGATCTGCGCCCTCTAGGAATACAAGATCCTGTGAAAGGTCTTCCGTTTTCTTTTCCGTTGACGTTACGTACGCCAGACGCCATGGCGCCCAAATTTCCTGATAGCTCATAAATTCACCTCTCTTTCATCCTTCATCATATCACAGACGAAAAATAGTTCAACCACCCCCTGAAAAAAAGTGCGGATGTGCCACTCAAAACAGAGCTCCTGACCATTCTAAATAAAATTTCAATAAAAAAGAGAGAAAAAATAGCAGAAAATGTACTCCCCCCTCTTGAAAAAATCTCACAGTATGATACAATTCATTTTAGTTAACCCGATAGTGTAATGGCAACACAAGGGCTTTTGGTGCCCTATTTTGAGGTTCGAGTCCTCATCGGGTTGTTTTTGGTGATATTGAAAAGATCCAAACTTTTTATTTTGAAGCAGATCCAAACAAAATGAGATCCGTTATTTTTTCCACGAATCCGATCCTCATTATCGCTGGCGGGATTGCCGCCATCGCGATTACGGTCGCATGTACCTGCTGAGAGATTCGGTGTGGATCAAAATAGCGAAAAAAATCAAAGATCCCTTGAATCCCCGGCGGGTTCAAGGGATTTTTTTCGGTCCCATTTCGGTGCGGCATGGAAAACACGGAATGACGCGGATTCTCAGGAATTAAAAAGTTCCTAAAATAACCTGTTGCGAAAAGTGTCTGTGCTTTCCGTGTTTTTCATGCCGGCCGCATTTTTAATAGCAAGCGTCCGTTTTCTTGTCCATTTCCATTTCCTAGAACACATTCACCGTCCCCGTTTTTGTTTCCCCAAAAGTTAGCCGGAGGGTGGAAAACAGAAGTGGAAGGCAAGATCAGAAAAAAGGACGCTATCAGGATCCAGCCCGACAGAAAGACCATGAAACACATTGAACTTTACGATACGACGCTCCGTGACGGTTCGCAGGCGGAGGGTATTTCGTTTTCACTGCACGACAAATGCCGTGTTGCGGAACATCTCGCCCGGCTCGGATTCGATTTTGTCGAAGGCGGCTATCCGGCTTCCAACGACAAGGACCGGAGTTTTTTCCAGCACATGCGATCCGCATCATTCCAAGACAGCCCGACGAAGATCTGCGCGTTCGGTATGACCCGGCGGAAGGGGGTAGATGTGCAGGACGACACGGGACTGCATGCCTTGCTCGATTCTGAGGCCCCCATCATCACGATGGTCGGAAAATCATCCAGTTTCCAGGTCGTGGACATCCTGCGCTGCACAAAACAGGAAAATCTTGACATGATCCACGACAGCGTCTCCTTCCTAAAGGCTGCTGGTCGGGAAGTCTTCTTTGATGCGGAACACGCATTTGACGGCTTCAAGGAAGACCCGGCATACATGCTGGAGTGTTTGCGGACTGCTGAGGCTGCGGGAGCGTCCCGGATCATTCTCTGCGACACGAACGGAGGTTCCATGCCGACAGAGATCTACACGATCGTGAAAAAGCTCGCTGCGGAACTGAACGTCCCGCTCGGCATTCACTGTCACAATGACTGCGACTTGGCCGTTGCAAACTCTTTGGCAGCTGTCGAAGCCGGCGCAGCACAGGTCCAAGGGTGCATCAACGGTTTTGGAGAACGGTGCGGAAACGCAAATCTGATCTCCATCGCGGCAAATCTTGCGCTGAAAATGGGTTACGATGTTCTTTTGCCAGGGGCGATCCAGTCACTGACAGACTGTTCGCGTTTTCTCTATGAGACAGTAAACATCAACGCCCCAGCCAGTCAGCCGTACGTGGGGAAAAGTGCGTTTGCACACAAAGGAGGAATGCACGTGAGCGCTGTGAACCGGAACTCCCGCAGCTACGAGCACATCCATCCGACCGAAGTGGGCAATGAACGCCGCATTCTCGTCAGCGAACTTTCCGGACGCTCTAATATCGTGGCGATGGCAGAGAAACATCATATCGAGAACGACTCGCAGCTGATGGAACGGATCCTGGAAGATGTCGTGGCGCGTGAAAGTCTCGGATACACTTACGAAGCGGCAGACGGTTCTTTTGACCTGCTGGTCCGAAAGTGCTCCGGAGAAATGCGTTCCCATTTCGATGTCCTGAAATACCACGTGAACCTCACCGGCCGAAACAAAGGAGACGAGTCCCGCATCTACACCGAGGCGATCGTGAAACTGCGCGTTCAAAATGAGACGCTTTACGAGGTCGCTGATGGAGACGGGCCGGTCAACGCACTGGACTCGGCATTGCGGAAGGCGCTCATCCGGCACTATCCCCAGCTGCAAAACCTTCAGCTCCTCGATTACAAAGTGCGCGTCATCAACAGTGAGGCAGGAACGGCCGCCAATGTGCGTGTCATCATTGAAAGCAAAGATGAGACCGGCACATGGGGGACTGTCGGCGTGAGCGAAAACGTCGTGGAGGCAAGCTGGATCGCACTGACGGACAGTTTTGAGTACAAACTGTTCAAAGATGAACGTCAGCAGGCATCCCGCGAAGACATCTGAGGGAATGCAAAGGGATCTTCTGAAAAATAAAAAAACGGCAGAAAGAGAAAACGTCCTCTTCCTGCCGTTTTGGATCTCGCCCGTAAAATGCAGACAGCAGCAATTTTAATGCACGCCGCCAGTGAGAACGATACTTTTTCCTTTTAAAGTCAGCGTATGCACCTCGACTGACTTTTCGTCAACAAACAGATCCCCTTCCCGAAACACATAACGAAGGAACGTGCGTCCTCCCTCATTCCGCACATCAAGAGGGAGCGAGATCTCCCGCGCGACCTGACGGATCGAATCTTCCAGAAGACTGGCAGGCACTTTCACCGTTCCGGCAGATACATTTCTCAGTTCAACTTCCACGACATTCGGCTCTAGGATCCGCGGATAAAACTCAACGGATACCACACCGCGATACTCTGGAAGATCCACCGTCACACCGGCCAGGATCCGATCCTCCAGAATGACTCCGCGCGGATCTCTCAATCGCCGAGGAAGCATTCCGGAACGCTTTTCGCCGATCGCAATGGCGAGCCAGTGATTCAGCTCATCCTGCGTAAATTCCAAGACCCACATCTGCTCTTTCCGCAATTTACGCCGAAGGACCTGAACTTTTCGTTCCATAGAACGGCTGTCTGCCTCTGCAGTCTTGCGGTTCTGCTCCGTCACAGCGAGCCCTGTATAGTATTCCGGCACAGTGTGCACACCATGCCAAAGCCAAAGTCCAGCCGTCCCCAAAAGCAGAAAAAAGAGTAGTCCAGAAATCAGTATCCAACGAAAAATTTGGCGTTTCTTCATAAAAAGCTCCTCCCATCTTTCACAATTTCCGGACAGCCCCCGCATCGTACGGGCTTCCGTTCCGATCAGAAACGAAAGCCCGCCCTAACATCGTTTTATCTCCGCGATTTCTGTCAGCGGATCACGACCAGCGAGTACTTTTTCTTGCCCATTCGCAGAACGATAGTACTTTCGCTGGCCAGATTTTCTACCGTCAGCGGCAGGCGAATGTCTGCGACGCGCTGATTATTCACGTACAGACCGCCCTGCTCCGAGGCCCGCCGCACATCCGATTTCGTCTTCGCGACACCCGACTTAACGAGAGCATCGCCGATCCCGATCCCCGCTTCCAATTCCGCGCGCGTGAACTCCGCCGACGGCACGTCCTTGAAAATAGAACGGAGCTGCTCATCCTTAAGGTCTTTGATCTCCGCGCCGAAGAATATCTCCGTCGCCTTCTGCGCAGCCGCAAGACCGTCATCACCATGGACCAGCCGCGTGATCTCTTCCGCTGCCCGACGCTGCCCCAAACGCTTCTCCGGAGCTTCCAGATGCGCCGCAGTGATCGATTCGACCTCTTCACGTTCCAAGTCCGTCATGAGAGAAAGCAGCTTCACGACTTCCGAATCTTCCACGTTCATCCAGTACTGGTAGAACTGGTAGGGAGAGCATTTTTCCGCATCGAGCCAAAGCGCGCCGGACTCCGTCTTTCCCATTTTCGTACCGTCGGATTTCGTCAGCAGCGGAGCAGTCATGCCGTAAAGCTGAATGCCCTCCATACGGCGGGCAAGATCGATCCCCGTCGTAATGTTTCCCCACTGATCGCTTCCGCCGACCTGCAGTTCACAGCCAAATTCACGGTACAAATGCACAAAATCGTACGACTGGAGCAGCATGTAGCTGAACTCCGTGTAACTCAAACCATTTTCACGTTCCAAACGGGATCTCACAGAGTCTTTTGCCAGCATCGCATTTACGGGGAAACATTTTCCGACGTCACGCAGAAACTCGATGAACGTTTTGTTCGCGAGCCAGTCGTAATTGTTGACCAGCACAGCATCTTCCGGTCCGTCGCCAAAATCCAAAAAACGGCCGACCTGCTTCTTGATGCACTCCACATTATACGCGACAGTTTCGGGCGTGAGCTGCTTGCGTTCAGCACTCTTTCCGCTCGGATCGCCGATCATCCCCGTCGCACCGCCGACCAAAGCGATCGGACGATGCCCCGCTTTCTGGAATCTGCGCAAGATCATCAGCGCCATCAGGTGTCCAACGTGAAGACTGTCCGCAGTCGGGTCAAAACCAGCATACAGCGCACGCGGTTTCTCCATCAGCCAGGCGGAAATATTCGTATCATCCGTCGTCTGAAAAATCTGTTTGCGCCAACGCAGTTCCGCGATCACGTCACTTACCGGTTTTGTCATTGGTCTGACTCCTTTTCTTCTCTTTTTCTCTTTTTAAATTCCCAAATGGATGAAAAACAAAAAAATTCCTACACATTCAATTATAATGCGTTTTCTTTTTTGTGCAAGGGGGACATCCCGTCAAAATCCAGACGAGCGCCTGCAAAACCTTTCGTTAAGATCCTATTCCGCAAGACATTTTCAGCATTCTCAGCTTCAGGACTCATGAAAATCGATCCGGTACACGATAAATGAAAATGAGATTGTGTGTTTTTAGCCCCAATATGAAATATCAGGGAGTTTCCCATGAAAAATAAATGGAACATTTTCAGTATTTCAGCCCTTGCACTTTTTTTCTGCACAGCGGCTGCATTCGGACAGTTTCGCGATGATGTGACGGAAGACGGGACCGAGATCCCCAAAGGAGGGTGTGAGCTTGGTGAATCGATCGTCCAGTACTGGGACTGCGGTCTAAAACTCACGGCCCGCCGTGCACCCGTGACGGGCGTCATCGCAACGGTCCCGATCCCCGTCAGCTGGCCGGAACAGAAAGTTAAGATCGTGGAAGAGAAACACTCTCCGTACGCCAAAGTCTCCATTCAGAAACAGCGCGGCGGATCGGCACTGATGGTCATCCGGATCCCGTCTCTCCCCGCTGGAGAAACGGCAGAGGTCGTGACCCGCTTCGAATGCGAGTCTTCCACCCAGGTCAAACCTGAAAATACGGAAGGTTTCGTGAAACCCGATCTGAAAAAACTGCCCAAATCATTTGGGCTTTACCTGAAACCAAACGAAAAGATCGAATCGAAAGACAAAGCCATCGCGAAACTGGCCCGAACGATCGGAACGGACGCAGAAAATGCCTGGGATGAAGTTGAGGCGGTCTACGACTGGGTCCAGGCAAACATCCAGTACGAAAACGGCGATCTGAAAGGCGCGCTGGCCGCTCTGAAGGACGGAACGGGCGACTGTGAGGAACTTTCCTCTCTCTTCATCGCTATCTGCCGCGCGAAGGGGATCCCGGCACGAACGGTCTGGGTGCCGGAACATTGCTATGCGGAGTTCTATCTTGAAAATGAAAACGGCGACGGTTTCTGGTTCCCATGCCAGCCCGCCGGCGACAAAGCGTTTGGCGAAATGCCGTTCCAGTACATCATCTTGCAGAAAGGCGACAATTTCTCGATGCCGGGCGACCGCAAAAAATACCGCTACCTCCCGCAGCAGATGAAGGCGAAGAGTAAATTCCAGCCGCACTATCAGTGGATCAGTGAAGTCGTGACGCCGTAACGCGGCGGCGCGCCTGTCTCACATCACCCCCAAACCGGACGTCCCGCGGATCGAGCCGTCCGGATTTTTTTCGGCTTTTGGGGGCATTTCTTTCATCTCAGCTTCTCTTTGTCTTTCCGCAATACGACCGCCAGACTCCGATCCCGTAAAAATATTCCAAAAATTCAGAAAAAAACGGTTTTCTTTTCCTCCTTTTGCTTTCCGGCATGGGGCAGGCCTTGACTTTCCCTCTTTTGTGTGCTAAAATTTTAGTGTCGGGGACACGTGCCCCCATTCCCCAAAATTTCAGAAATCGAAATGAAGATCAAATGGACGCTCTGGCAGAAACCACTTCCCCGAAAATGATCGCAGCGGTCGACATTGGGACCAATACGATACGCTGTACGATCGCAGAGTCCTACTCGGACGGACGGATCGAGATCCTCGAACAACTGGCCCGCGGTGTCTGGTTTGGCAAGGAAACGTTTCGGCGGGGCGGTCTTTCGGCACAGTCCATGCGTGTGGGGATCGAGATCCTAAAGAGTTTCCGAAAACTCTTTACCCAATATGATGTACACCACATTCGCGTCGTCGCGACGGCTTCGATCCGCGAAGCTCCGAACGCCGACATTTTCATTGACCGGATCCGCATCGCCACGGGGCTTGAAGTGGAGATCATCGATCCGGCAGAAGAGGTCCAGTTCATCGTTACGGCAGTTCAGGATGAGCTGCGGAATGATTTCATTGCGAAGGACAAAAACGTCCTGATCGTCAATGTCGGCGGCGGAAGCACGCTCTTGGCAGTCCTGCGCGGCGGAACGGTCGTGAACTCGCAGAGTCTCAATCTCGGCGCGATCCGAATGCGAGAACAGCTCGTTTCCGGAAACGAACTCCCCGAAAACAGCGTCTCCATTTTCCGTCACGCGATCCATGAACTCCTTACCGCGGCAGAATCGTATTTCTCATTTGGCGAAGTGGATCACGTTCTAATGATGGGGTCTGAACCTCGTTTCGTTGCCCGACAGCTCGGTGCGCCGTCAAGCATGGGAAACTTTAAGCGTGTGCGCATGAGCCGATTCAACGGACTGGTCGAACGCTGCCTGAAAATGGACACGCCGCAGCTCTGCCGTACATTTGGACTGAATTTCCAGACGGCGGAAACGACAGTTCCAGCCTTCCTGACCTACCAGGAGATCCTCCAGAGAACTTCCGTTTCCTCCTTTCAGGTCAGCCTCTCATCCATGCGCCACGGCATCCTTCGCGCCATTGCCCGTGAGGTTTGGGGGTTCGAAAATTCCGACTATCAGGACGCGGTACTCGACGCAGCACGAAAACTCGCCGAAAAATTTCACGTGGACCTCGAACATGCGTCACAGACTGGACAGTTTGCCGTTCGGCTTTTTGACGAAATGAAGGCAGAACACGGTCTTTCGCCGCGCTACAGACTCCTCCTTCAGGTCTCTGCGATCCTTCAAAACTGCGGTCGATTCGTAAACAATCGCTCGTTCCACAAGCACTCGTTTTACCTCATCGGCAACTCGGAGATCTTTGGTCTGCGGCGAGCTGAAACGGAAATGACGGCCTTTATCGCACGTTACAGTTACCGATCCGCTCCAAAGTATTCCCACACCTCCTTCATGTCACTTTCGCGTGAGACGCGGGTCGCCATCAGCAAACTCGCTGCGATACTGCGCATTGCGGACGCTCTAAATCACGGAAATTTTCACGATCCGAACGCCCTTGAGTTTGAACGGTCCGGCGACGAATTAACCGTCATCCTCCCGCCGGACGACACCATACTCCTGAAAGCGCGTTCGCTCGAAACGCAGGGAAAGATGTTCGAGGACATTTTCGGCATCCGTATCCTCTTTCGCACATAATTCACGCAGGTTCCACATACAATTTGCACGCAATGCACACATCAAACAAAATGAGCTCCCCAAACAAAATGAGCTCCCCAAACAAAATGAGCTCCCCAAACAAAATTGGTTCCCCAAACAAAATGAGCTCCCCAAACAAAATTGGTTCCCCAAACAAAATTGGTTCCCCAAACAAAATTGGTTCCCCAAACAAAATTGGTTCCCCAAACAAAACGGGCTGGAGCTCTGTAAATGCTGCAAGTACTGTCGGTGCTGAAAATGAAGCGATCCGTACCGCATGCCCTTAAATTTACCAAGCCTCCCCCAAACATAAAAAATCAGAATCCACTGGAAAGCGATCAGAAATGAGTCAGAAAAAATCAAATCACCGGATCCCCACAGACCATCCGGAAAACTTTTTCGCACGTGACCTGAGCTGGCTGGCGTTCAACTATCGCGTGCTTCAGGAAGGACTGGACGAAACGGTGCCGTTTGCGGAACGTTTAAAATTCCTGGCGATCACCAGCTCGAATCTTGACGAATTTTTCAAAGTTCGCGTCGCCAGCGCACACCAGAAACTCCGTGCAGACCGGGAGACCTCGGTCAACTCGGCAAGAAAGGCGGAAGAACTGCTTGAAGGGATCTCTGAAAAGGCGCATGAACTGGTCAGTATTCAGTCAGCAGCGATCCGCAAAGCCTTGAACGCTATGAAGACCTACGGACTGGAAGTCGCCTCGTATTCTCAAATGAGCGAAAGTGCCCAAACGTGGCTCCGCGGCAGTTTCGAATCGGAGATCCTTCCCATCCTTACACCTTTGGCGCTTGAAGACATTCACCCAATGCCGCTTTTACCGGCTCTTCAGCTCTACGTCGCGCTTTGGATGAAAGTCCCGGCGAGCATTAGCGATTTAAAATCGTCCGCCTCGCAAACGAATCAGGAACATACACAGGAAACGGCTCCGCAAACACACCGCAAGAAAGGCTCCCAAAAGGAAAAAACGAAAAAAGAAGACGCCGATAGATCGTTTTCTTCCTCCGAAGAGACCACAGAGTCTGAAAAAAACGCACGTTCCGGTATTTCAGAGCTCCAAACTTCCAAAGTAAAACGCATGAAGAGTCTTGCGAGCAAAAAAATCACTCCGCGACGCAGCCGCGGCCGTAAACTGCCGCCGCAGGAGATCGAATTTAAGGAAAAACTCGCAGTGATCCCGGTCCCGACCCAGATCTCACGTTTCGTGAAGTTTTTCACCTCAACAGAGCAGACCTCCTATGCATTTCTGGAACAGGTCATTGCCGAAAATGCCGACCTGCTCTTTCCCGGCTGCGAGATCCTCTCACACTCTGTTTTCAGGATCACTCGGGACGAAGACGTTCCCATCGAAGACCGTTTCCAGCCTGACTTTGCCCAAGAAGTGCAAAATGCGGTCCTCTCGCGCAAATACCGCGATGTCGTGCGTCTGGAACTCTCGGCAAACGGAGCTCCGCAGATACGCCAAAAAATCGCCCAGCTGCTGAATTTGACCGAACGCGACATTTACGAAATAGACGCTCCGCTCGATGCCACTGTCCTGCATGAACTCGCTGGGAATCATCGTCTGCTGGATGTCTGCTACCGCGAATGGAAGCCCGTCGATCCGATCGACCTGAAAGACTGCGGCGATCTCTATGAACGCCTCGCGCAGGACGACGTCATGCTCTTCATGCCGTATGAGAAATTCACCCCGGTGATCGACCTCCTAGAATCGGCGGCAGCGGATCCGGACGTCCTCGCGATCAAACAGACACTCTACCGAACAAGCGGTGATTCTCCCATCGTGAAAGCGCTCATCAAGGCTGCGCAAAACGGAAAAGAGGTCTCCGTCCTAGTCGAGCTGCGCGCTAGGTTCGACGAGTCGCAAAACCTCCAGTGGACCCGGCAGCTCGAAACCGCAGGCTGTCACGTCATTTACGGGATCGCAGGGCTGAAGACGCACGCAAAGGCAATGCTCATCATTCGCAGAGAAAAGGGGAGGATCCGAAGGTACGTTCACCTTTCGACCGGAAACTACAACGACAAAACGGCCCGATTTTACTCCGATATCGCACTGATGACGAGCAATCCGGAAATCGCAAGTGACGTTGCCGCGTTCTTCAACATCCTGACGGGCTACTCCGAGTCCGTGGGCTGGAAGCGTCTGACCGTCGAACCGATGCACCTAAAACGCCGTTTTTTAGAACTCATTGACCGCGAGATCGCCATCTCCACGCAGGATCAGCCCGGGAGCATCCTTGCAAAAGTCAATTCCCTCGAAGACCCGGACATCATCGAAGCGCTCTACCGTGCCTCCCAGCATGGAGTCAAGATCCGCCTGAATGTCCGCGGGATCTGCTGCCTGCGTCCCGGTGTCCCTGGGCTTTCCGAAAACATCGAGGTCACCTCCATCATCGACCGTTTCCTGGAACACGCACGCATTTTCTGCTTCCATAACGGCGGCGACAGTGAGATCTATCTCGCCAGTTCCGACTGGATGACGCGCAATCTGGAGCATCGTCTGGAGATCATCTTCCCGATCCTTTCAAAAAAACTCCGTAAAAGGATCCGAAAGATACTCGACATTTACCTTGCAGACAACCAGAAATCTCAGATCCTCCATCCGGACGGAACTTGGACGAAACGAACAGTCGGAAAAGACGGGAAAAAGATCCGTGCTCAGGAGTTTTTCCACATTGAATCGGTCGAAGCTGCGAATATCCAGACCAGTATGCCAACGCAGTACATTCCGCTGCAGCGGCCCGAATCATGAGAATACTCAGAAAAATCGGATAAAAATTTGGTAAACATAGAAAAATTTCGTTTTTTTTCAAAATTCCAAAAAATTTTGCTTGATTTTTTCGGCCTCCGATCTATACTGTCGGTATGTTTGGAAGTTTATGTTTAAATAAAGTGTCTGTTCAGACACGCCGCAGAAGAAAGTTTCCGTCATGAAAAACAGTAAATCCCACAAAAAACGAGTTTTAAGTTCCGTTTTGTCGCTTGCCTCGCTCACGGTGCCAATGTGTTCCGAACTTTACGCAGACGCGAACATTACCGCAAACATGACAATGACAGACGATTATGCGTACTCCGGAACGGTCAGTATCGCAGATGGGGTTACGCTTGATTTGAACGGTTTTGATCTCGGACATCCGACAGACACGGCAACGCAGGTCACGCTCATCAACGGCACAGGAACCATCACGAATACCAGCACGGATACATCGCTGATCACGATCGTCAGCTCCAAGACGAATGACGGTCTGGCGCCGACGATCATCGGAAACGTTTCCGTCTCGTTCAGTCCCTCCGGCGACAATATTACCCGTCTGAAAAACGAAGCCAACGGCTGGACCGGCGCGACCTACATCAACGGCGGACGCCTTCACGTCACCTCGCAGGACTGCATCGGCAGCGGAGTGATCTACCTAAACGGCAACCTCGTAAACGATAATACCTCTGGAAAGGGGAACCTCTCGCTCAACAACGCGATCGTCCTGACCGGCTCTCAGGCCTCCATCCGCGCAGCATACGGCGGTTCGATCACCGTCAGCGGAGTCATTTCGCAGGATCCAAACGCCAAAGACGTCCGATTCACTATCGCACTAAAGGAAAACAGCGGAAATACATACAATATCTACGGTGCGAACACCTATACCGCAGACACCTACATCGGTGATGCACAGTGGCCGAATCTATCTCACAAAATCACGATTGGCGAGCAGACCGCCTTCGGTTCCGGAGCGATCTACATGGTGACGAACGCGAATCTGAATCTCGGAAAGTCCGGGCAGTCCTACTCCGGATTCAATCTCGCAAATCCGATCCACCTGAATAATCGGACGCTGAACATCACGAACAATACCGGCTCGGCACTCACACTCAGCGGAGCGGTAGACAGCCAAAACACGTCGGGGAACGTCGTTTCCGGCGGCACTTTGAAGATCAACGGAAACGGAAAGAATTTCACCCTCAGCGCTCCGTTCACCGGAAACATGACGCTCGACCTGACGACCAGTGAAAGTCAGACTGGATACATTAACTCTTCATTCACCG
>SUVI01000041.1 GCA_015062085.1 Planctomycetaceae bacterium | reverse complement strand
CGAGAAGGTATTCTGCCATGGCGAGATTTCCCGCAGAGACAGCGTTATTCAGCCATGCTCTGTTCGAGCGTGCGATCCGTGCTTCCGTCATCCACGTTTCGTCGGCGGGAGTCTGTTCCAGCAGATGGTCCAGGAGTGCCTCCATCGTTTCGGGACGGCATTTCCGCGCGGTGCGCTCCATCAGAGTGAACCGTTTTTCCCAAGGCTCAAATACCGATTGAGGAAATTTCTTTTCTGCCCAGATGTCCAGACCGAGCCGGACGCAGCGCAAAACTTCATCACCGTCTCCGCGTTCGGCAGCCTGAAACGCGGTTTCCTGAAGCTCGTGAATTTCTTCGGGTGAAAGAGGGACGGAAACGGGAGTTTGCTGTGCCGAAACGGGAGTTTGCTCTTCCGTCAGCGTCGGCGGATCCGCGCAAAACGCGGTGCTGCACGGGAGGCTCATCACGCTGAGAAGAAAAAACGCGGGAACGGAAACGGCGGGTCTCATACTGGTTCTCCTTGTGTTGTGTGTTTGGCAGGACGGGGCGAGGCGGGAAAAAGCCGCTGAAGTGTCGAGACTCCAGCGGCTTGAGCGGGGCTAAAAATGCCGTGCGGTCCGGACTAGAAGATGTAGCGGTTCACGACGTTTTCGTAAAGTTCCTGATTTCCGGACGCGATGCCGGAGACTTCGCCCTTTTCCAGCATGTACTTTTCAAGGGATTTGAAGTCGTGCTTCCCGGCTTCGATCTCGGCTCCGATCCCGGAATCCCAGCTGGCGTAGCGTTTCGCGACCATTTCGTCGAGGATGCCGTCCTTGCGGATCTGCGCGGCGATCTTCAGACCTTTTGCGAAGGTGTCCATACCGCCGATGTGCGCGTAGAAAATGTCTTCCGGCGTCCAGCTGTCGCGGCGGACTTTCGCGTCGAAGTTGAGACCGCCCGTGGTGAATCCGCCGTATTTCAGAAGGATGAGCATGATCTTCGTCGTCATGTAAATATCGGTCGGGAACTGGTCGGTGTCCCAGCCGAGGAGCATATCGCCGGCGTTCGCGTCGATGGAGCCGAGGCAGCCCTGCATCGCGGCGTATTCCAGCTCATGCTCGACGGTGTGGCCTGCGAGCGTCGCGTGGTTCGTTTCGATGTTCATCTTCACCTTGTCCGCCAGACCGTAGGCGCGGAGGAAGTTGATGCACGCGGCCGAGTCGAAATCGTACTGGTGCTTGGTCGGTTCTTTCGGTTTCGGTTCAAAGTAGAACTGACCGTCGAAGCCGATCTCTTTCGCGTAATCGACTGCCATGTGCATGAACGCGGCAAGATGGTCGATCTCGCGCTTCATGTTCGTGTTCCAGAGGCACATGTAGCCTTCACGGCCGCCCCAGAACGTGTAGCCCTTCGCGCCGAGTTCCTTGGAAACTTCGATCGCTTTCTTGACCTGCGCCGCCGCGTAAGCGAAACTGTCCGCATTGCAGGAGGTCGCTGCGCCGTGCATGAAGCGCGGATTGCTGAAGAGGTTCGCCGTTCCCCAAAGCATCTGGATGCCAGTGCGTTCGATCTCTTCCTTGAAGACCTTCACGACTTCGTCGAGATTCTTGTTCGTCTCGGCAAGCGTCGCGCCTTCGGGAGCCACGTCGCGGTCATGGAAGCAGAAGTACGGCATCTGGAGCTTTTCGCAGATCTCGAAGAAGACGCGGACGCGTTTCTGCGCGTTGGCAACGTCATCGACGGCACCTTCCCACGGACGGCACATCGTCGCGGAACCGAAGGGATCCACGCCGTTCATTCGCATCGTGTGCCAGTAAGCGGCAGAGAAATTGAGATGGTCTTTCATGCACTTGCCTTCGACCAGCTCGTTCGGATCATAGTAGCGGAAGGCGAGCGGATTTTTGCTTTCGGGACCTTCAAAGTTGACTTTGGAAATGTTAGGAAGGTATTCTGCCATGCGGAACTCCTTTGGAATAAAATGTATTGGGTGAACAGGAAATTTGACGGTCTGAAATGAAGCTTCGGAAAGAAATTCATCTCAGGATGACGTCATTTTATCGTTTGTTTCAAAAAAAGTCAATGGTTTCCCGGCAGTTTTTTAAGATGAACGGGGAAAAAGAAGTGGATTTTGTGGATTTTGTGCAGTGTGCGGAGGTGCGATCTTTCCGTGAAGCGGTCGGAATCCCCTTGCATTTTGTTCGTGATTTGGTAAAATGAGAAGATGGAGCGTCCTGTGCGTCCCGTGCAGGTCGTGATGGAAAATGAAATTTCAGAAAATTCCAGAGAGGAGGTCCCGGCATGAAGTATCGTCTGATCCTCGCGGCTTTTTTGACGGCCGGAGTCGGAGCAGCTCCGTGGCATGTGCAGGCGGAGATGCCGAATGAGACGAATGTCGGCGTGCTTGTGAAGGCACTGAGCAGTCCGTCTGCCGCGAAACGTGCAGAGGCGGAAAAGGAACTTTTGGAGTTCGGACCGGCCGTCCTTCCGTTTCTTCCGGAGTCCGTGCGTTCCCCGGAAGCCCGAATGCGGCTGAATCGTGTTCGGACGCAGCTGGAGCGTCAGACGGCAGAGGATTCCCTGGAGGCGGGGCGCGTGACGCTGGAGGCGGAGACGCCGGTGAGCGAAATTCCGGACAAAGTCGTTCAGCAGACGCAGGATCTTGTGGAGTTCACGCTTCCGGACGGGAGTGTGTATCCGCCCAAGGACGCCAATGGAGCCGCAGAGCTGAAAGATGTGCCGTTCTGGGAATTTCTGGATCTTTTCTGCGACGAATTCCAGCTTGAGCCGCAGACCATGACGGGGAAGAAAGGGCTTCGGCTGGTGAGATCGTATCGGGAAATGCCGAGAAGTGCGGCGGAAAATGAACGGATCGCGTATCTTGGACCGTTTCGTCTCGAGCCGCTCAAGGTGACTTCGACGCTCCTTTTGGCATCGGATGCGCCGGGGACTCTCCTTCAGCTGGAACTTGCCTGGGAACCGAGGATCCAGCCGGTCTTTGCGTACTTGACGCTCACGGAAGCCGAGTTTTTCGATGCGCAGGGCCGGCCGGTCGGAGCAGAGGGAGACTTTGCTGAGGAAAGCGGAACGGCGAAACCTCTGAAATTGCCGGCAGTCGAGCATGAGATCCTGATCGGGCAGAGTGAATTCCGCGCCTTGTGCGACCTTTCGCTTCCGGGAAAGAAGATCCCGCCGGAAGCTCGATCGATGACGCTTCGCGGGAAATTCTCGGCAGTCGCGTGCGGGACGAAAAAGGACTTTACCTTTGGTGAGCTTGCATTCAAGCTGGATCGGCCTTTTCCCCCGGTGACGCAGCGAACCGCGTCGGTGCTCGTGACCATGACGGCCCTGCATTCCGAGAAGGTCTTGCATGAAACGGAGACGCAGGCAGATGCGGCGCTGGAGAAAGAACGCGGAGCCGTGCAGGAATTTCTGATCGCGTCCGTTCGCTACCGGTATGAGGAGCCGCACGAGGCGCTCGAATCGCACCGGACGTGGATCTACGAAAACGAGGCATTTCTGAGGCACTCGGACGGCAGGTGCATTCCCGCGCAGCGTTCGGAACTTCGGCGTCAGACCCCGAATGAGATCGCGCTGGAGCTTTACTTTCCGGCAGATACCGAGCTTCTGAAAGAGCTTTCGGGCTGGGAGCTCGTTTATCCGCGTCCCGGCGGCATCTATGAGGTCGAGAGTCCGTTTGAACTGAAGCGCGTACCGCTTCCGTAGCCTGCGGCGATCGTGATGTTTGCGGTGTTTGCAGTGATCGTAGAGTGTTTTGCGTTTGCAAATTCACGGATCTCTGCGTCCGTCAGGTCCGTTCAGAGAAAAAGTCCTTTTTTTCAGGAGTAAGATTCCGGATGAAGATCCTTTTAGTGTCACCGCGCGGTTTCTGCGCCGGAGTAAATCGTGCGATCTCTGCACTTCATGAAGCTCTGAAACGCTGGGGCACGCCGTTTTATGTTTTTCATGAGATCGTGCACAATACGTGGGTCGTGGAGGAATTTCGGAGGCTCGGAGTCGTTTTTGTGGACTCGGTGGAAGATGTTCCGGCCGGGGCGCATTTGATGTTTTCGGCACACGGAGTTTCGCCGAGGATCCGAAAACGGTGTGAAGAGAAAGGGATCCAAGTCGTGGACGCTACGTGTCCCCTTGTGACGCGGATCCACAAACAGGCGGTCCAGCTTGCGGAAGCCGGCTTTCAGATCCTCCTGATCGGTCATGCCGGACATGATGAGATCGTTGGGATCGTGGAAGAGGCGCCGGAGGCGACGATCGTTCTGGGATCGGCAGAGGAAGCGGAACGTGTTTCCCTTTTGGATGGAAAGCCTGCCGCTTATCTGACGCAGACGACGCTGGCGGGCGATAAAGCGCAGAAGATCATTGACGTCCTGACTCGGCGTTTCCCAGACATTCTCCCTCCAAAGACGAACTGTATCTGCTTCGCGACACAGAATCGCCAAAAAGCGGTGAGTGAAACGGCAGGGGAAGCGGATCTTGTTCTGATCGTCGGCAGCCGGAACAGCTCAAACAGTCAGCGGCTGCGTGAACTTGCCGAGAGGAAGAATGTTCCGGCCTATTTGGTCGATGGACCGGACGATCTGCAGAAAGAATGGTTCTCGCCGGAACAGACGGTATTGGTCTCGGCGGGTGCGAGTGCTCCGGAGTCGGTCGTGGAAGACGTCGTTTCCTGGATCCGGACGCATTTTAATGCGGATGTGGAACTGCGGGAGATCTGCCGGGAAACGCTCCAGTTTCAGCTGCCGGAGATCTGAGAGACCGGAGAGTCTCCAGGCGATGGTACAGACGGTGTTTTCGGACACAAAAAAACTCAGGAAACGGAACGTTCTGTTTCCTGAGCAGAGATTTTTCAGTTTGCTGAAAATCAGGATCTCCCGGACTTTTCTGCCGAATCATTCTACCGGAACGACCTTCATCCGCATTTTATCCGGGACAGTCGGTTCCCAGGCAGAGGGAAGCAGTTTCGTTTTGTTGACTTTCATCCCTTTCAGGTCGAAAATGTAGATGTGCTGGTCTTCGTTGCTCTTATGGAGCTTGATGGCCATGGGGCGCACTTCATCCGCGAATGAAAGAATGATCTCTGCGCGCTGAAATTCACTCGCATCCACCGACTTTTTGGGGTAGGCTTCCAACCAGTACTGACCGGGCCGCGCCAGGTTGGCCGCCGGCTGGACGTGGCGAATATAGTATCGGCTTTTTAATTCTTCTGCGGAGGCGCCGAACAGGAACGGAAGCGGTCCCTGCGTGATGGCTTTTCCGCGCATTTCCGGCGGAAGAGTGTATTTGTCGATCTGCTTCTGCGCGTACTTGTACTCGTAGATGAACTCGCCGTCGCAGATCCATTTTTCAGACGGCGCGCCCTCTTTCGTTTGGACGGAAAACATTCCATGGTCGGGAGCTTCGTAGCGGATCTCGCCTTTTTCTTCGAGTGCGACCGGCTGGGAACTGTCCAGAGAGCGCGTGTATTTGAGGCGTCGGAAATTGGTCTCAAATGTTTTGATCGCCGTGCTGAATTTCTCCCAGCGGTTTAGGATCGCATCCGTTTGAGCCTGCTCTTCCGCGGAAAGCACGAACGGGACGGGCAGGGGACGTTCCAGGGTGCCGTCTGCCTGCTGAACGATCGGAGCTGCCGCCGCCGGAGTTCCCGCCGGAACTGCTGCTCCTGGAGTTCCCGCCGGAACTGCTGCTCCTGGAGTTCCCTGTGTCTGCATTTCCTGCGCTCTGGTAAACGGCTGGGCCGGAGACGGAGAATAGGAGCTCCCGTTCATGCTCTGGGAAAATACCGTACTGGAGCACAGTCCCGCTGCCAAGAGCGCGAGTGGAAGTTTTGAGGTCAAAAAACGGTCTAAATGCATGGAATTCTCTCCGTTTTATAATAAAATCAGTTTGGTATCGGTTTTCGGTCTGGCATTCAGTTGTCCGCCTGCCACAGATAACTGGCGCGCGGAACGGCCATTTCACGGACCTCGTCAGCTTGGGATCTTACCAGCTTTTTCTGAGCAGCCGACATGACGTCCGAAAACGTCTGTTTCTCTTCATAAATGAAGACTTGCGTCGTCTCTTTTGGCAGTCCGGCCAGCTCGATCGCCCGGTCAACAGCATCTTCGAGGTACCCTTCACGGTCGACTAACCCGTTTTCGAGAGCTTCCTGCGTCGTGAAGACCTCTCCAGTCGCCAAAGGCGTGAGAGAGTCTGGGTCATCCGCGAACTTTTTTCTTCCGGAGTAAACGACCTCTTTAAAACGACTGAAGGCCGTGTCGACCAGACGCTGGAAGATCGCACGTTCCTTCTCGGTCATCGGCCGGGTCAGACTGCCCATTCCTTTGAGTTCATGGCTTTTGATGGGATCTTCTTTGATCCCGACTTTTTCTGCAAGTTCGGAAAGATCGTAATTATTGATGATGACGCCGATGGAGCCGGTCCAAGTTGTCGGTTCGGCAAAGATGACGTCTTCGTTTTCCGTTCCGCACGCCATGGCGATATAGTATCCGCCGCTCGCGCACATGCCGCCCATGCTGACGACGATAGGAATATCGCACTCTTTACGGAGCTGGGTCAAACGGTGGTAGAACAGGTCGCTCGTGCTGACAGAGCCGCCCGGCGTGTTCATTCGAAGTACGATCCCTTTGATCGTGGAGTCATTGGAAACGTCGTCGATCTGTGCCGCGATGAAACCATTATCTTCCATGATCGTTTCATCAATGTGGATGATTGCAATTTTGGGATTCGCAGACTGCATGGGGGTGGAAGGACCGGAGATCACCGTTCGCGTAAGGGACGTTTCCATCGACATGCCGAGCACGGTACAGAAGATGAGGAAAAGCAGGAACGGGATCGAACAGCCGGAGCAACCCATCAGGCAGCCGGAGAAAAATGGTGCTGACCAGCCGCCGCGAGATGTTCCGGGCGCCGGCTGTGCAATGGGATATGCGGTGGAAACCGGCGGTACAGCGGAAACCGGTGAATTGTGAAAAGAACCCGTTCGCGGAACAGACTGAACAGGACTCGCAGGCGGGATCACGCCTTTCAGCTGTTGTGCCGTATCTGCGATGGGGGCTTGATCGATGGGGGCTTGATCGATGGGATCCTGGTCGATGGAAGCAGCTGCAGGCACAGAAGTCTCAGGTCGTTCCAGATCAAGGGACGGTTCAATACTCTCATTACATTCATTGTTCTTGTTTTCGGACATCAGGTCAAATTCCTTTCCGGTCTTGAAATTTTTTTGTTTTAAATTCATTGTAGGTGTTGGATCGCAACAAGATACACGATACGCTAAGTATAACACATGAAGACAAATAAACCAATAGGGGAGCGTTAAAATTTTCCACTTTTTCTTCGGCACTTTTAAATTTTTTGAGATCAAAAGTGCCAATTTTCTCAAAAAACCTTCATTTTGTAAAAAATTTTTAAAATTTCAACTAGACGAGTGTGTAAAAATAAAGAAAGGAAGATTCTCAGAAAATATTTGGCGTTTGAGTGGATTTTGCCAAAAAATTTGAGTGGATTTTGCCAAAAAAGTTGCCTTGAAATCGAAAATTGCTCTTGCGGAATCCTGAAAATTTCGTAAACTATACGCCATGAGAGATTCCAATTTCGGCAGTATCGATTTTCCATGGAGCAGATGCGACCGAAAGGGAGATCATTTTCGTTAAGTGTTTAAAGGAGAACCCGGTGTTTGTAGCTGCGACTACCAATTGTTTCCGAAATATGCCTCTGGAGCAGGCGCTGGAAAAAATTGCGGATCTGGAATATTCGCATGTGGAACTGATGTTTCATGAGTCCAACAACTATCTGAAACCTTCCGTCATTCAGCATCAGCTTCAAGAAGTCCATCGCCGGCTGAAAAATCTTTTTCGTCTGAATCCGACCAGTTTCAGTGTGGAGATCGATACGGAGGATACGGAAGAGTACGTGCGTCAGTTCGTCGCCTGCCTGAAACTTGCCCGTGTCATGCAGGTCGTTACCGTGACGGTCCGGTCTGCGCCTTGGGGATTTCCGTTCAACCGGGAAGTCGAGAGGCTGCGCATGTGCATGGATGAGGCCAACAAACGGGGCATCCTGTTGGGGCTGTTGACCGAGAGAGAACGTCTGACGGAAGATATTGAGACCGCGAGATCCCTCTGTTCGTTTGTGCCGGGGTTGAAACTGACGCTCGATCCGAGCCATTTTATCTATAAATACCCGGAAGGAAACCGGCCGAATTTTGAAAGTATCCTAGATCTGGTCAGTCACGTGCGCCTGCGCGATACGAAAGAGAAGAAATTTCAAGTCTGTGTCGGACAGGGAGAGATGGAATTCGGTCAGATCATCGCGAAACTCCAGCAGAAAGGATACCGCGGCGCCCTAAGTGTCGATATCGTGCCGGAAAAAGACCTGGATGTCGCACAGGAAATGAGAAAAATGCGTCTTTTGCTCGAAAGCCTGCTTTGATCTGGAAGCTCAAGCTCAAAAGGAGGCTGAAATGCTGGATTTGACAGAACGCTATACTGCCGCGCTTGCCTGGATCTGCGAGATCCACGCTGCTCAGAGACGGAAAATGAACCAGGATCCGTACGTCAGTCATCTGCTGCGTGTCGGAGGGATGGTGATGGAGTGGGCAGAGAATGAAGAGACGGCACTCGCGGCTCTGCTGCATGACGCGGCAGAAGACTGCGGCGGAGAAGCCATGCTCCAGAAGATCGCCGAACGTTTCGGAGATCGGACCGCCTCACTCGTACGGGCATGCAGTGATTCTCTCACGGAAGATCCGGAAGTGAAGCTCGCCTGGCGTCCTCGAAAGGAAGCGCACATCGCACACGCTGTTCATGCGGACTCCGACGCGCGGCTGATCATGATCTGCGACAAGATCGACAACATGAACGGCATCCTGAGGCAGTATCGGCAGATCGGAAGCGAAATATTCCAATATTTCCGCGGCGGAAGAGAGATCGGCTGGTATTTCCGCGCCATGTTTGACGCCCTGACGCCCGGAATGCCGAAACCGCTCGTTCTCGAAATGAACGCGCTCGTCTGCGAGATCGAGCGTATCTGCGCTCTGCCGGAGTAGAGCCTCCCTAAAAGAATACGCGGACAGGAACGGTGTGTTTTGCAGAAGTTCCTGTCCGTTTTGTTTTTAAAGGAATACGTGGATGGAATGAACGGTTTCCGGAATGGATCTGCTCCGATGAACGATTCGCTCAAATGAACGTTTCGATCCCCTCGACGGTCTTCATGACGCATTCGCCGAGCCGATTCGGCAAAACGAAGCGAATGGTACCGTTTTCCGTCTTTTTGTCGTGCATCATCGCCGAAAGGACCGCTTCGCGCGGAAGGTCCGGGATCTGCGTCGGAATGTGAAGCGCCTCGAGCAGTGCGTCCTGACGCTCGGAAAGTTCCTGAAGTTCTTGCTTTTCCGGTTCCAGCTTTACAGCAAGTTTCGCCGCGAAGCTCATCCCGATCCCCACGGCCTCTCCGTGCAGGTATGTTCCGAATCCGCACAGTTTCTCCACTGCGTGTCCGAACGTGTGGCCGTAGTTCAGGATCGCACGCCGGCCGGACGTTTCACGTTCATCTTCAATCACGATCTGCGCCTTCAGTTCGCAGGATCGGGCGATGATCCGTGCAAGGACGTCTTCCTGACGCGCATTGACGGCTTCGGCGTTCTGTTCCAGGAATCCGAAGAAATCCGCATCCAGGATGATGCCGTACTTCACGACTTCCGCTAACCCCGCGCGATACTGCCGGTCATCGAGCGTCTGGAGCGTCGTCATGTCCATCATCACGCCCTTCGGCTGCCAGAATGCTCCGACCAGATTCTTTCCCTGCGGAATGTTGATCCCCGTCTTTCCGCCGACGGAACTGTCTACCTGCGCCAGAAGTGTCGTCGGGACCTGAATGAACGGTACTCCTCGATTCAGCGTAGCCGCAACGAAACCGGCCAGATCGCCCACGACGCCCCCGCCAACAGCGACGACGACGGTCTTTCGGTCCGCTCCGCATTCGATGAGACGCTCCCAGAGCATCTGTGCGACCTCCGGGCATTTGCTTTCTTCGCCCGCTTCCACGACGCACAGGTCATTCACGATCCCCGCATCTGCGAGGAGCTCCGCGATCCGCATTCCGTAAAGCGGTTCCACGTTCGTGTCGGTCACGACGACGGCCTGTCGGGCGCCGGGGACCCACTTTTTGAAGTACTCGCCAAACTGCGGGAAAATACCGCTTGAAATGACGATCTCATACGGATCCGCGGAAAGGGAAACGGAAACTGTCTGCATGGGGAAGCCTTTCGTACAGGTGAAATGAAATGGATGAAACGCAGTACCTGAACTTTCAGGAGATCTCGTGACTGTGGAAGTCTTCGTTCATCAAATAGTCGTATACCGCCGGCGAATCGGCCCAGACGGAACGCATGAAGTGCTTTTTCAGGCCCTGGAGCAGCGCATTTTTCTGACTCCGCGTCAGGCTTGCGTGCCGGGTGATTGTGGAAAGCACGTCGTTTTCTTCCTGTGCGATCTTCGTGACGGAGTACTGCCGCGCAAGCTGAAAAATGCGGATCTTCGTGATGCGGAACTCCTCGTCGACCGTGCCGAGCTGAAGTTCCAGGAATCGGAAATCGCCTTGCTTGGGGATCACTTGCGCATTGCGGCGCGCGGAAACGAGCTTCACGCCGTCATTGACCTGCCAGCCCGTCTCGTTCTGCCAGTACGCGATCAGCCGTTCCGAGTCCAGAATGACGTAGCGAAACGCCGGCTCCAGACGCTTCGGACGCTCGACAGGCTGGATCCCGCCCTCGGCCTGGATCTCTTCGGAGGTCTCACCGGAAACTCCGCTTTCCGTTCCCGTACCGAACGCACCGATCGCGTTTTCGGAAGAGGAACCGCCGAAACCGAACGTGATCCGGGGAGCTGCGGACTGTGCAGTGGACTGTGCAGCGGACTGTGCAGCGGACTGTGCAGCGGACTGTGCAGCGGACTGTGCAGCGGCGGAAGTTGGCGCGGAAGTTGGCGCGGAGGAAGACGCAGAAGCCGTCGGTGAATTTGCGGCCTCCTGCTCCTTTTTCTTTGCCAAAGCCGCCTGCCGGCGCAGTTCTGCCAACACTTCCGGAGCTGGCGGGACCGTCTCTCCATTCTGAGACGGAACGACGAAGATCGTCCCGCATTTCGGGCATTTCCGAAGTTTCCCGGCATACTCCGCCTTGATCTTCATGCCGACGCGGCATCCGTGGCACCGAACCGTAATGATCTCACTCATCTTTTTCCTCCTGCGCTCCCTGAATTCCGGTCTGTGGGTCAGTTTTCGGCTTTTTCTTCCTGCGAGTCCTTTTTTTCCTGCGAGCTAGTCTCGCCGGCCGGTTTTGCCTGAGAGTGCAGGTAGCGCAGCTGAGCGAGCTGGGCTTTCTGGAGAGCTTCCTCGGCAGCCGCGTGATCTCCAGACTTGATCGCAAGCGCACTCATGGCGACGAAACTGAACGGATCTTCCGGCTCCAGCTCGCAAACGAGCTCCGCGTGATCCAGGCATTCCTGAAATTTGTCAAGACGGCAGTACAGCATACTCAGTGCCGCGTGCGGAAGTGCATACTCCGGATAGTCCCGGCAAAGGTCTTCAAGAAGCTGCACCGCCTGAATGACGTCTCCCTTTTCTTTGAGCGCGATCGCTTCGTCATACCGCATCTCTTTGGTAAGATTGGTAAGATCTGCCATTTTCTGTCCCTTTCTGTCTCTTTCTGTCTCTTTACTATCCCGTTCTGTCCTGGGAAGTTTAGTCAGTTTTTCCATAAATGGATGAGGTCCTTTGATCCATGATGTGCAATTATAGCAAAAAAACGTTAAATTGCAAACGGGATAGAGCCTGGAAATGGTGTTTTTTCGAAATTTTTCCCCGATTTTATTTGGTGAAATCCATAAAACATGAAATCTTTTGACTTTTTCTTTGATGTTTTTCGAGATTTTTTGCAAGGGGGGCTTGAAATATTTTTTAAAATGAAGAAAATAAACAGCAGAAAATTTTCTGGAATGCCGCGGGGAGGCTGATCGATCGAAAAACGTTTCGTTTTTGGGACTAATGCCCCGGCTGGTCGGAATTGCGAGGGAGGTTTTGTATTTCCCTATTTTCCCTGATTGGAAATTTTTTCCTAAATTTTAAACTTTTTTTGAAACATTTCCGGAATATCGCTGAATATCCATTGCCAAAGTTTCAAAAAAGGAGTACATTATAGTAAAGCCCCCGAGGCCGTGCCGGCTTTTTGATTTTATCTTCGGCGCCGCTGTATGCCGAAAACGATAATTTTTGTCGAAACGGATAAAATTGGGAAAACGGCGTTCATCTGTTTCGCTCAGGTAAGGGATCAGGAGGAGAACTTCTGGACGAAACTGTAAATCAGAGGCATTTGTGCCACAAAGGAAATCCCAGTGAAAATACACCCAACAGCAATTGTCAGTGACGAAGCTAAAATCGCGGCCGATGTGGAGATCGGGCCGTTTTGTATCATCGAATCGGGCGTTACCATTGGGGCAGGCTGTGTTTTAATGGCTCATGTTTCCGTGAAAAAAGGAGTGACGCTTGGCGAAAACAATACGATCCATGAAGGCGTCGTGCTTGGCGGCAAACCTCAGCATATCTGCTTGAATGGCGAATACGGCGGCGTGCTCATCGGGAACGACAATACATTCCGCGAAAACTGCACGGTCCACTGTGCTATGTATCCGGATAAAAATACGGTCATCGGCGACGATAATTTTCTCATGGTCAATGCGCACGTCGCTCACGATTGTGTGATCGGGGATCACGTCATCATTACGAACAATGCGATGCTTGCCGGACATGTGCGTGTTGACGATCGTGCATACATCTCCGGCGGCGTGGCCATCCATCAGTATTGCCAGGTCGGCACATTTGCTATGGTGGGAGGAAACGCGCTCGTGGTGCAGGACGTGCCTCCATTCGTGAATGTGGACGGCGGATCTTCCCTCGTCGTGGGAGTGAACCGAATCGGTTTGCGGCGCGCCGGGATCCCGAGTCCGGAGATCAATCAGATCTACGAAGCGTACCATGTTTTGTACGAGGAAAAACGGACGCTCAGAGAGTGTGTGGAAGTGCTTCGGGAACGTTTTCCGGAGGGAATGGCTTCGAAATTCGCCGACTTTATCGCTGCGAGCCGACGCGGATTCATTCCGGAACGCCGTACGCCGAGCAAGCCGCTGAAGCTCGTGCGTGTCGAGGATGCGGAAAAAACGGTCTCCATGCCTGAAGCTGCTCCGCAGACTGCGCAGGAAAATCTGGGAACGGACGGCGAGAACGCTCCGATGCGTGCGATCGGGTGATGGGCCGGAAATAGGAAAGAACGAAACACGAAAAGTGCGGGAAACTGTTTCTTTTCGTGTTTTTTTATGTTTAAAATTTCGTGTTTTCTGCGGGAAGGCGTGTGACGCGGACTGGTTTGCAGCAGTTCATCTGCCAGCTGCTGGGCTTCAAGTTGGGCGGCTTGGAAATTCGGTGATCTGGGAAGGTGGGGGAGTTTGCTGAATGTTTGCCGGGGAGAGATCGGAAGGGATCGAGAGAAAAAAGACTTTTTTTCTGCCAAAATGTCAATGACACGAATATTGCATTAATGTAAGTGTTGCGAAAAACGTCAGCAAAATGACAAAATTTGACATTTACTTGAATTGCGGAGGTCCAACCCATGGCCAAGAAAAAGTGTGCGTGTGCCTGTGAGAAAAAAGCAGAACTGAATATCCAGCCTCTTGGAGATCGTATCGTCGTGGAGCGCGATGAAGCGCAGAGTATTTCTGCCGGCGGTATCTATCTTCCGGAAACGGCAAAAAACAAACCGTCGCGCGGTATCGTTGCCTGCACGGGAAACGGCAAGCTGCTGAAAGACGGTTCCCGTTCGGAACTTCAGGTCAAGGCTGGCGACCATGTGCTTTTCCTTTCCTACGCGGGTGAAGAATTTAAACTTGACGGCAAAGAATACCTGCTTCTGCGTGAAGAAGACATCCTGGCCATCATTAGCTGATGCGGTCTTGGCTGATACGGTATGATCAGGCAGACAGGTAGAAAAACAGAAACTGAACTCAAAAAATAAATCAAGGAGATCGAAATATGGCGAAGATGATTGCGTTTGATCAGGAAGCCCGTGATGCCATGCGCCGCGGTGTGTCCAAACTGGCTCAGGCTGTGAAAGTGACCCTTGGTCCGCGCGGCCGTAATGTTATCATTCAGAAGAGCTTTGGCAGTCCGCTCGTGACGAAAGACGGCGTGACGGTCGCGAAAGAAGTCGACCTGGAAGACGTATATGAAAACATGGGGGCCAAGATGGTCCGTGAAGTTGCCAGCAAAACGAATGACATTGCCGGTGACGGGACCACCACTGCGACGCTCATGGCGGAAGCGATCTTCAATGAAGGTCTCCGTGCTGTCGTTTCCGGCGTGAATCCGCTTCAGATGAAGCGCGGCATCGACAAAGCTGTTGCGGACGTGACGGACGAACTGCACAAACTCTCGATCCCGATCCAGACCGAAAAAGAAATGGCGCAGGTCGGAACGATCGCTGCGAATAATGACCACGAGATCGGCGAATTCCTGGCCCAGGCGATGAGCAAAGTCGGCAAAGACGGCGTCATCACGGTCGACGAAAGCAAATCTCTTGCGATGGAAGTCGAGTACGTCGAAGGTATGCAGTTTGACCGCGGTTACCTTTCTCCGTACTTTGTGACCGACCCGAACACGATGCAGTGCGTGATGGAAGACGCCTACATTCTGGTCTTCGAGAAGAAGATCAGCAACATCAAGGACCTTCTCCCGGTCCTCGAGGCAGTCGTTCAGACTGGCAAACCGCTGCTTCTTCTGGCGGAAGACATCGACGGTGAAGCGCTCACGACGCTGGTCATCAACCGTCTGCGCGGATCTCTCCAGATCGCGGCAGTCAAGGCTCCGGGCTACGGTGACCGACGCAAGGCGATGCTGGAAGACATTGCGATCCTCACCGGCGCGACGGCGATCTTCGAGAACATCGGAAAGAAACTCGAAAACGTGACGCTGGAAGACCTTGGCCGTGCGAAGAAACTGGTCATCGACAAAGACAATACGACGATCATCGAAGGCGCCGGCGACATCGAAGAGATCAAGGCCCGCATCGCGCAGCTTCGCCGTGAGATCGGCAATGCGACGAGCGATTACGACCGCGAAAAGCTGGAAGAGCGTCTTGCGAAACTCTCCGGCGGCGTTGCGAAGGTCCTCGTTGGTGCTGCGACCGAAAGTGAAATGAAAGAGAAGAAAGCCCGCGTCGAAGACGCTCTCCATGCGACCCGTGCGGCCGTGGAAGAAGGGATCCTCCCGGGCGGCGGCGTTGCGCTTCTGCGCGCCAGTTCGCTGGTGAAGGCTGACGGTCTGACCCAGGATGAAAAGATCGGTTACGACATCATCCTGCGCGCCTGCCGTGCTCCGCTTTCCCAGATCGCTGCTAATGCTGGTAAAGACGGCGGCATCATCTGCGAAAAAGTCGCGGAAGGCAAAGGAAACTTTGGTTACAATGCGGCGACGGACAAATTCGAAGACCTGGTGAAATCCGGCGTCATCGACCCGACCAAAGTCACGCGGACGGCTCTGCAGAACGCGGCGAGCGTTGCGTCTCTGCTGCTGACCTCCGAAGCTCTCATCGCTGAAAAACCGAAGGCGGACGCTCCGGCGGCTCCAGCTGGCGGCGACATGGGCGGAATGTATTGATCGGCGGGAGTTTCCTCTTTGGAGGACTCCGGTTACGGTAGATGAAAGGACTGGGTGAATGGCTTTCGACGAAACGTTGAGAGGACTTTTGCCCGGTCCTTTTTGTGTCGTGAGTGAGGTTTCTTTTTGCAGATTGTGAGAGTGATGCATGACGGCTGAATTTCTGACGCAGACTCCTCCCGGAAAGGGGGCGATCGCAGTCATTTCGCTTTTTGCGAAGGAACCGGCGAAAATCGTTTCCGCCTTTTTTGTTTCCCGTTCCGGAAGACCTTTGGGGGAGTATCTGCCCGGTGAGATCGTCTACGGTACGATTTTTGAGGAAGACGTTCTGGTCTGTCCGGTCTCGGAAAACGAAATGGAGATCCACTGCCATGGTTCGCAGGCGGCGGTGGCTCGGCTGGAAACATTTCTTAAGGAGCAGGGGGCCAGGGAGAGCTCGCGGGAAGCGTGGGTCGAGAGAAAATTTCCGGAAAAGACGGAGAATCAGCGTCGTGCATTTCTGGCGCTTCTGGGGGCTGAAACGGAAAAGATCGCGCGGATCCTTCACGACCAGTTTGACGGGGCGTTCGAGCGTGCTCTGGAATCCGGTGAAGACACACAGAAATGGGACGAGCTGGCTTTGCATCTCACGAAACCATGGAAAGTCGTGATGGTCGGGAAGCCGAATGCCGGAAAAAGCTCGCTTTTCAATCGGATCCTTGGATTTCCGAGGGCGATCGTCTACGAAAAAGCCGGGACGACGCGCGATATTCTGCGGGAAAAAACGGTCCTGGACGGCTGGAACGTTGAGCTTGTCGATACGGCAGGCCTCCATGAATCGCAGGATGAGATCGAGCGCGAAGGCATGCGGCGTGCGTGGCTGGAGATCGAGTCGGCAGACCTGATCCTCTGGATCCGTGAGGCGCTGGAGCGTCAGAATGCGGCTGAAATCTCGGACTTCCCGAATTTTCCCAAAGAAAAACGGATCCTAACGGTCTGGAATAAAGCGGATCTGCTCCCGAAATCCGAGCAGAACGGACTGGAAACGCAGACTGAAACAGAGATGGAGACGGAGATCGCTGTCTCGGCACTCCAGGAAACGGGGATGGAACGGCTGCTGGAGCGGATCGTACGCACTCTCATTCCGGAGGAACCGCGTCCGGGGACTGGAATGCGGATTTGAAAACGCGGCAAATCAGAGAACGCGGGCCGCTGTTTGGGGCAGAAAACGAAACGTAGGAAGGAACGCGAAAGGAATTTTCTGATGAAATTTAAGAAATGCCTGATTTTTGGAGCAAAAGGGCAGCTCGGGACGGAATTCTGCCGCCAGCTTGGCGAGCGTGCGGTCCCGGTCGATCTTCCAGAAGGGGACATCACGAACCGGTTTGCGGTCGAGGAGCTCCTTAATGGCGTGAAACCCGATGCCGTCCTGAATGCGGCGGCTTTTACTGCGGTAGACGCGGCAGAGCAGCAGCCGGCGGTCTGCCGAAAAGTGAATGCTGCGGGTCCGTTTTACCTTGCGCAGGAGTGTGAAAAACGCGGGATCCCGCTCGTGCACATCAGTACGGACTACGTTTTTTGCGCAACTCAGAAACGGGAACCGCTCACGGAAGAGGACGAACCGGCACCGCTGGGCGTCTATTCCGAGACGAAACTGGAAGGGGAGCGCAACATTCAGAAGACGCTCGAAAATCACCTGATCCTGCGGACCTGCGGACTTTACGGGAAACTGGGAGCCAATACGCTGGGGAATTTCGTGGAAACGATGCGTCGGCTTGGTGCGTCACGCCGAAATCTCCGCATCGTGAACGACCAGCACTGCACTCCGACGTGGGTCCCGAACCTCGCGCAAGCCGCGCTCTGGCTCCTCGAGAATGAAAAATGGGGCCTTTACCATACGGTTGACCAAGGCGAGACGACTTGGTTCGATTTTGCGCAGGAGATCTTCCGGATCTGCGGACTTGAAGTGGACGCAGGCCCCATCTCGACGGCAGAGTGGAACGCTCCGGCGCCGCGGCCGCTCTACAGTGTGCTCGACACGGCAAAATACCATGCGCTGGGAGGGCCGGAAATGCTGCACTGGAAGGAATCGCTCCGACGGTATCTGGAATCGTGAGTTTTTGAAAAAATGGCCGATCGTATGAAAAATTCCCGCAGCGGGTACTGGCTCACTGCGGGAACTTGCGGTTTGAAAATGCAATTGGGAAATGCAATTGGGAAATGCAAATTCGGGAGCGCAAAGCTCATTCACTAAATTTTTTCACGATCGTTTTGTCGAAATAGTTGATCTCCATGCCGGCATCCACGATGATCTTTTGAGCGTTGATGCCGCTGGATCTGGGACTCAGGAGAAAGACGGCAGTGCTGGCAGCTTCTTCCGTTTCGACGGCGCGTCCGCGCGGGATCACCTGTTCGGCGAAAAGGTACGAGTCTACGTACCCCGGGATCCCTGCCGAGGCGGAGGTCTTCAGAAGACCGGGCGCGACGGCGTTGAAGCGGATTTGCGAGAACGCACTGAACGACTTGGCAAGAAAGACCAGTGAGGAGTCCAGTGCCGCCTTGATCGGACCCATGTACCCGTAGCTTTCGCTTGCCATTCGGGTCGTCGAGATCGAGATCGTGACGACGGAAGCGGTCTGGGAGAGGAGTTCCTTGAATGCGTTAGCCAGTGCCGTCAGTGAGAAGCACGAGATGTTGACGGCCTGGAGAAACTGCTCGGCACGCGTTTCATGGAACGGTTTCAGACCGTCGGAGTAGTCCGCGAACGCAAGCGAGTGGACCATACCGTCAAACGATTCTGCAGAATGCCGTGACGCGATCTCATCCCGCAGACGTTCGATCTCCGACTGTTTTTCCACATCGCAGCAGTAGATCTCGCCCGCGTCGGCGATTTCGGGAAAAATTTTTGCGGCTTTCTGCCGGATCGTATCATTCAGGACGACTAGGACACACTGTGCACCGCAGTCCAGAAGGTCGCGGGTAATGTGGTACGCGACGCTTTTTTTGTTCGCGACGCCGAAAATCAGGAATTTCCTGTCTTTCAGAAGCAAAAAATCGTTCATTTTGAGGTTTCTTTCTGTGGTTTTTGGAAAATGCTGAGGCCTTGGATAACGTCAGCGGGATTTTCTTAATTCTTTTTCGGTTTTGGGGCAGCTGGATGCAGGAAATGGCGGAAAACAAGGTCTTCTCCCGGAATTTTTTCTTCCGGGATGCACTAGTCGAGCCGGAAAAGTTTCCGCACGGCTTTCAGCAGACCGCGCTGGTTTTCCGGATTTTCGCCTGCTTCGTGCAGCGAGGTGAGGGGCTGATGGAGCAGTTTGTTTACGAGCCGGTCGAAAGAGTACTCGATCTCTCGTTTTTCCGCGTCGGTCAGATCCGGCAGTTTTCTGAAAAGACGCTCCAGTTCCTTTTCCTTCGGCTGGTCCCAGTATTGACGCAGTTCCGAAATGACGCGTCCGGATTTTCTGTGCCGAATGTCGAGCAGGAATGCGTGAAGCTGTTCGCTGACGATTTTTTGAGCTGCCGGCAGATCCCGTTCCCGTGCCGCCTGGTTCGCGTCGCAAACGCTCTGCAGATCGTCGACGGAGTAAAGGTAAACGTTTTCCAGCTGCGCAAGCCGTGGGTCAAAATCGCGCGGAACGGCCAAGTCCAGCACGAAAAGAGGACGGAAATTGCGCTGATCTTCCAGTTTGCGGAATCGTTCCAGCGTCACGATCGGCTCCATGGCTCCCGTGATGCTGACGACGAGATCCGCTTCTGTCAGTGCGGCGTCAAGTTCCTCCCACGGACGCACATTTCCCTGGAACTGCTCGGCCATCCGCTGCGCTTTTTCGATGTTTCGGTTCACGATGGTGACGGTCTTCACCCCTTCGTCTCTAAGGTAGAGGAGCGTTTCTTCCGCCATTTTTCCGGCTCCGATGACCAGCGTGTGCTTGCTTTCGAAGTGCTCGAAGATCTGCCGGGCAAAGCAGGATACCGCGACGCTCGGTACGCTCGTACGGTACTGGTGGATGGCGGTCTCTGCCGTGACTTTTCGCGCGATATTTCCCGCACGCTGGAACGCAGAGTGAAGCAGCGGCCCGACCGATCCGCATTCCACTGCCAGATTGTATGCCGACTGGACCTGTCCACCGATCTGACCCTCGCCAACGATCATGCTGTCGAGTGACGATGCGACCATGAAAAGATGGTGGATCGCCTTTGCGCCTGTCAACTGGAAGCATTCCCTCTTCACAGCCTCCAGATCCTGTCCTTTCAGTTCCGCCCAGAACTTCAAAAGAGTTTCCAGACCCGCTTCCGGAGCTTTGGGAAAGGCTGCGGAGTCTGCATTTTTCGTGTGTGCGTTCGTGTGTGCGTTCGTGTGTGGGGAAAGTTCGGCAGGAGTGTCGGCCGTTTCTTCATTCAGTCCCAGTTCCAGTGCTGCGTAGAGCTCGACGCGGTTGCACGTCGACAGAATGACGGTCTCCAATTCCGGATAGCGTGCGCGAAGAAGTCCGAGTGCTTCGCGTATCTGAGCCTCGGAAAAGGCGAGTTTTTCGCGCATGGAGACGCCTGCTTCACGGTATCGGCATCCAACGGCAAGCCAGATCATGGACGCACCTCCGTTTCCTGCCCGCCATTCTCAGAGACCGGCATCGTTGGGAGACTTTCTTCTGAATTTCCAGAAACTGGAATTTCTGGAGTTTGAATTTCCGGAGTTTGAATTTCCGGAGTTTGAATTTCCGGAGTTTGAATTTCCGGAGTTTGAATTTCCGGAGTTGCGGCCGGTATGCTTCGGTGCTGCGAGAAGATGACCAGTCCGAAGAGGGTGCACAGCGCGATGAAGTTCAGGATGGTTCGGAAAGCGATCTGGGGTCCAGCATTGGCCCGTTTCCAGAAAGTTCCCAAGAGAAGAGAAAAAATGAACCAGAAAAGCAGCCCCATCGTACCGAGGATCATCCAGTCGGCGAGGACGTAAGCCGGGTCTTTTTTCAGGGAATCCATGACGACTCCGGAAAGGACTCCGAGGGCGAGCATTCCCGTCGCGAATTTCAGAGAATGCTGATTCAGCGTGTGGAGCCACTCCAAAGACGGAAGCGGAAAATGATTTTTTCGTGCCGCGGTAATGCGCGGATGCTTCAGATGCCACGTTTGCCGAAGGTACATGATGCCGGAAAAGAAACCGAAAAAGATCGAGACCGCCGCACACAGCATACTGAGCCCGTGAACGCCGGCCCAAACTTTTGAGGCGGGTTCTGCAGCGAACGGAGTCGAGTCTGCCGCGAAAATTGCGATCCCAAGTAAAACGACTGCCGTCAGAAGAAGGTAAAGTCCAGCGATCTTCCTGCGGCGTACCGAGGCGGAACCGAGCGCGATGCCGATCAGGACCCAGATCAGAACGAAAAGTGCATCCTGCGGCGACGAAAGCGGGATCCGGCCGGAATCGAAGATCTGACTGGCCAGGAAGACGCTTTGCGTCAGAAGTCCCAGACCGAGGAGTACCTGTTCGGTCCGTACCCACGCTTCCGGCTTTCGGAAAAGACGGACGAATTCAAGGATCAGTGCCGAAACATAGCAAATCGCTGGAAATTCCATAAAATCTGCCTCTCGTTAAGGAAAGTGCTTTTCAGAAATCCGGTTTCCCGAATTTTAGAAAGTGCGGCACGCAGCAGGCACCGCACTTGAAGCCGTTTGCCGAAAAACTACATTTTCTCGACAGTCTGAATGCCGAGAAGTTCCAGTCCTTTCTGGATCGTGCGGGCCGTCAGGTCGCAGAGGATCAGGCGGCTGGCGCGGATCTCTTCATTTTCAGCGCGGAGGACCGGGCAGTTTTCAAAGAAGGAACTGTACTTGCTCGCAAGCTCGTAAAGGTATGCCGTCAGGAAGTTCGGGCGATTGTCCCGCGCGACGCCGTCCAGCGCTTCGCCGAAACGGATCAGTTCCATTGCCAGAGCGCGTTCGGTCGGGTGCGTGAACTGGATCTTCGACGTTTCGCAGACCGCAGCTGCGTCGAAACCGCCGCGGGAGAAGATGCTTCGGACGCGGGCGTAAGCGTACTGCATGTACGTCGCGGTATTGCCGTTGAGCGCGAGCATTTTGTCGTAGGAGAAAACGTAATCGCTTTCACGGTTTTGCGACAGGTCTGCGTATTTCAGGGCGCCAATGCCGATCTTTTGGGCTGTGTCTTCGAAATCTTCTTCGGGAATGTTTCCTGCTTCATTCTGACGCATCGCAGTCCGGGCGCGTTCGACCGCTTCGTCGAGCAGACCGTCAAGTCCCACGGTATCTCCGCTGCGCGTTTTGAACGGTTTACCGTCCTCGCCGAGGATCGTGCCGAACTTCACGTGACGCAGATCGACGCCTTCGTAGCCGAGCATGCGGGTGACCTCGAAGAAGTTGACGAAATGCTCGCTCTGACGGTGGTCCACCACGTAGTAGATCGCATCCGGTTTGAACGTTTCCATGCGGTAGAGGAACGTCGCGATGTCGGTCGTGGCGTAGAGGTATGCGCCGTCTTTTTTCTGCACGATCATCGGAGTTTCGCGTCCCGGGAAGAAGACGCAGACGGCTCCTTCGCTGTCCGTGGCGAGACCTTTTTCGCGCAGGAGTTCCACGACGCCTGGAAGCCGGTCATTGTAGAAGCTCTCGCCGTTCGTTTCGTCAAACTGAATGTCCAGACGCTCGTACGCCCGGTCGATCTCTTGAAGGCAGTACGGCATGATCTTCGCCCAGAGTGCGCGATTTTCCGGATCTCCGGCGTGCAGACGTTCCGTTTCCTTACGGCACTCATCCGCTACTTTTTCGTCGGCGTCCATTTCTTCACGCGCGATGCGGTAGAGGCGCAGAAGTTCCATGATCGGATTTTCCTGGAATTTTTCTTCGTCAAGGTAGTGTTTCCAGCCGTAGAAGATCATTCCGAACTGCGTTCCCCAGTCGCCGAGGTGATTGTCGCGGATGACGTTGTGCCCGAGAAATTTCAGCACGCGGCTCATCGAGTCGCCGATGATGGTCGAGCGAATGTGTCCGACGTGCATCGGTTTCGCTACGTTCGGAGAGGAAAAGTCGACGACGACGGTCTTCGGCTGACTGACGGCCGGGATCCCGAGACGTTCATCTTTCGCGGCGTTTTCCAGAGTCCGGATCATCCATTCCGAGCTGATCTTCAGGTTCAGGAACCCGGGGCCTGCGATCTCGACCGACTCAAAAAGCGCGGCGGCTGTCGGATCTGCGAGGACGTCCGTCCGGATCATTTCCGCGACATCACGCGGTTTTTTACCGAGAGATTTTCCCATCGCCATCGCAAAATTGGCCTGGTAATCGCCAAACTTTGGGTCGGCGCAGCGGCTGATCATGCCGAGGAATTTGTCTGGTGTTTCCGAATATTTTGCCAAAACCGGTTTGAAAATCTTTTCAAGAAGAGCTGGGATCATTTTTTTCTTCTTTCTTTTGTCTCGGGGACCTGGTGTGAAGGAAACGAAAATACGATGCTTCTATTATAGACGAAATTTTTTTCCTTTCAACCCCCCCAATGCCGAAACTTGCCGAATGCGCTCTTTTTTTGAGTGCTTTTCGTTCGGAATGTCCCGATCATCCGCTTCCCCCTGTCCCGGAAAGGGCTTGAAATGTGACGCGAGACGTGACGCCTCCTAAAAGCGACGCGAGACGCGCCGCCTCCCAAAAGCGACGCGAGACGCGCCGCCTCCCATCCGCTTGAAATGCGACGCGAGACGTGACGCCTCCTAAAAGCGATGCGAGACGCGTCGCCTCCTAAAAGCGACGCGAGACGCACCGCCTCCCAAAAGCGATGCGAGACGCGACGCCTCCTAAAAGCGACGCGAGACGCGCCGCCTCCCAAAAGCGATGCGAGACGCGTCGCCTCCCAAAAGCGACGCGAGACGCACCGCCTCCCAAAAGCGATGCGAGACGCGACGCCTCCTAAAAGCGACGCGAGACGCGACGCCTCCTAAAAGCGACGCGAGACGCGTCGCCTCCCAAAAGCGACGCGAGACGCGACGCCTCCCATCCGCTTGAAAAAGGAAAAGATTTCCCGAATAAAGAAAATCGCTATTGACAGAAAGACCGGAACGCTGTATTTTGCGCGGATGACCAGTCCCAATATTAGAGGGTGCATGAAGATAAAATTAGGGGATGATTTTCAGATCGGGAGGATATTTTGAGCGGATCTACGGCATTGGAAAAGAAAAATTTCAGGCATGCCTTTTATCTTTCCA
>SUVI01000230.1 GCA_015062085.1 Planctomycetaceae bacterium | reverse complement strand
TTTTTATACATTCCGTGGTAAAACAGGTACGCAGCCAGATGGATCGTTTTGCTTCGAAACCATTGACTAACGGAAACGAACGATGACTTATGAAGAAGCTCCGACATCGGGAAATACAGGGACATACCAAAGACAGCACATTACTGCGCCGTCGCTTCCGCGATTCGGTACAATCGCCGATCCGAGCATTTCCCGAATGGCTCAAAGCATGAGGATCAAGCGGCATCTTCGACAGTAAATCGCTTTCATGAGAAAACTGTTCATTCCCACCCGTTGGAAGCCGAACAGATGAAAGCAAAAAATAATTAAAATTCAAATCTTCACAATTATCAGAAATACAGAAACTCCGTTGCAGTCTTTTTAGATGTGGATCAAAAAAGAGTCGACGGTCAGAGAAAACAGAAACGAGTTATTCTGCCTTTGGGAGTTCATCCCAGTTCGTCGTATAGGCCGGCGACCTGCGTTCGCTCCGTGCTTTCCATTCCTGTTCGTCCGGGAGTCCTTCAACGGCAAAACCGATCGAATTTTTGCCTAGTTTTTGACGCAGGGAGTCAAGTGTTTCCATTAAATTTTTCCTTCTTTCGGTCATTTCCTCTTCTTCATTCCGTTCTTCCGGAGTCTGAAACATTCGATATTTGCCCTCACCTGCCGAACTGGAAAGCGCCAAAAGCGTTACTCCTGCTTTTTGGTAAAATATCTCCGAACGGTAAAGTTTCCGCAATCCCGCAAGGACCCGCGGCTGGACAGACAGAGTGTCGTTTGTTGCACCGTCCAGCGGGATCGTAAGCCCCTCCGAGTACGGCACACGGACTCTAGAGTTCCCTTCCGGCTGAGAAAATCCGTAGAGAGAAAGCCACACCGCGCTGGTGAAGAGGCAGTATTTCCGCAATCTTGCCATTGCGTTTCCGAGAAAGGAAGCCGTTGGCTGACAGAGTGTCTCAAGATCCGTCACAAGAGTGCCGAAAGAGCGTGAATACTGGATCGAATATTTAGGAGGTGCGAAATCTTCAAGTTCAAGACACGGTTCCCCGCGCAGTTCTCGAACGGTCCGTTCCTGGCAAATGGAGAATTCGTGCCGAATTGCAATCGGATCCTGCCGGTAAAGGTCCCAAGCGGTCCTGATCCCGCGTGAAATGAAGATTTTGGCTGTTCTGCGTCCGATCCCCCAGACCTCTTCGATCGGGATGGTTGGGAGAAGTTCCTGGATCGTGCCGGGATCTGTGAGGGTGAAATGCCCAGTTCGGCGAGTCTTTGCAATGTGCGTCGCGATTTTCGCAAGTGTCTTTGTCGGTCCGACACCAAACGAGACTGGGATCCCTGTCCATTTACGGACGGTCTCGATCACGTTTCGCTGAAAGTCTTCGGTCTCGGCATTTTCGACTCCGCGCAGGTTCAGGAACGCTTCGTCGATCGAGTAGACCTGAATATCGGGACACCATTGTCGGAGTGTCTGCATCACGCGGCGGCTCATGTCTGAGTAGAGTTCAAAATTGGCAGAGAAAACGGAGACGCCCATTGCTTCGCACTGACGCCGGATCTGAAAAAAAGGTGCCCCCATCGCGATCCCCAACGCTTTGGCTTCTGGAGACCGCGCGATGACGCAGCCGTCATTATTCGAGAGAACGACGACAGGCTGATCCCAAAGCCGCGGCACGAAAACCTTCTCGCATGACGCAAAAAATGAATTACAGTCTACCAAACCAAACATACAGGCCCTGACCTTCCATTGATCTGACACCGCAAATAAGGAAGTCTCTGCACAAACACAAAAAAGGTTCATCCGGCAGCTGCGTACCGGGGATAGTTACCAAAAACATGGTCTCCGATAGTATCAAAAAACGACCTAACCCCCTATCAAAGGAACCATATCTGCTACTATTTTATACCATGTTCAAGGGATCCGCAAGTACTCCCTGCGGAAAATTTCGATAAAAAAGATATTTCATCTTTGAATATTTTTGGAGACATCCCTACGAGCTGAAATGCGCAGGCTGCGGGAGTTGCTGCGAGAGTAAAATGTCCGAAAAAAAGGAACAAAAACATCTGTTTTCACCGGCGTGCCGATGGAAAATATGAGGTCGCAGATCCATGCGGAAATTCCGAGAATTCAAGGTCTTGAATGCGGGAAAATCACAGATCCACATTGATTTCACGCGTCCGAATGTGCGTTATACCAGCTCCCCAAACCTGCCCTTTTTCTCCAGCACCCGAAGTTCTGCATCTGCGTCTGCTTTTTCCTCTTCGAGCATCGCGTCGATGTTCGCGTCGATCGCCTCTGTATTGTCGTACTCTTTGTCAGTGTACCAATTTATAAAGGCAACATTAAAGCGTAATTCCAGAGGTGAGTCGCTGTGGTCAGTATGCCAGTTTTGGCGGCGCATCCTGTCTGTGCCGCTCCAAGTGCCGCGGTTGACGCGGCCGCGGCTTTCTGCACTGCATCCATCTCATAAATGACGGTACGGAGGGCAATATATCCGACTTTCAGCTGCTTTCCCACTTCAAAAGCGGCCATCAATCCTCCAAAAACTTTCGATACAGTCGCCCCGGCATTTGTCAGTGCCAGCAAGGCGGTATCTACGATGCCAAGGGACTTGCCCGCCTCTGCCGCTGCATCCTTGACGCCAAGAAAGGCGGCTTGCAAGTCTCCAAAAGCTCCGGCAAGGTTCCCGCTGTTCTTTGCTACGGCACCCAGACCGGAAAGTGCTCCGGAGGCCTCCACCCCTGCTTTTAAAATTTCTTCCAGAGGCTTCAAATTTTTTTCAAGATTTTGTACCTGTTGGTCGAAATTTTCAAAACGTGTGGATACCGACTGAAAACCGCTCCCGGTTTCATCGAGAGTCCTGATTTTGATTTCCGCGTTTTTCGAGTCTGCCATTTTGGAGTCCAGGAATGTTGATTTTGTTTGTTTTTTTCCGGTGTTTACGCCGTGCTCTGTGGCTGATCCCGGCCAGTTTCGTTGTTGTAAACGCTGATTTGATATTGCTGCCGTTTGTACGGTCTGCTCTGGATTTTTTCGCGGGGAAAAATCCACCCAATCCGTTGTGGTTCCGCGCCCTGTTTGTTACTGTTTCCTACTTTTTCGGTGTGGTGTGGTACACGGGAAAATATTTTTTCCTTCTGTCGCAAACGGCGTTCGATTCCAGGGTCC
>SUVI01000040.1 GCA_015062085.1 Planctomycetaceae bacterium | reverse complement strand
CGCTCAACGGCAAAGTCTACGCAAAAGGCGTGGGCATTCACGCGGCTGGAAATCTGACGTATGCGGTCCCGGAAGGGATGACGCGCTTCACGGGCGTCGTGGGACTTGATGATTTCCACACGAAAGACCCCCGCCGTTCCGTTTACATTAAAGTCTGGACGGACGTCTGCGAGATGGGAGAGCCGCAGGTTTTGGCCGCTGAGTCGCCGCTTTTGAGCAATCCGACGATCAACGTCTGGCACTTCAACATTCCGCTGGATCCCCGCGTGAAGCAGATCCGGCTGGAAATGGATCCGACGTCTGACGGGATCAACTGCGACCACGTCGACTGGGTCGATACCGGCTTCTGCCGTGACTGATCGGTGCATCAAAGAGGCGGGAAAGTTCTTTTGACTCCCGCCTTTCCTTTTGCAAATTTTCGGATCTTCCAAACCAGACTCCATTTCATCAGGAGATCTTCATGACATCCTTAAAATCGATTCTGCTCCTTAGTTTTCTGGTACTTTTTCCGAGTACGTCTAACATTCTGGCTGCTTCGGAACTTTTCCCGTTCATGGCAGAAGGAGCGTCGCTTCCTCAGATCTGGACGCCGCCGCACGGAAATGAGCCGGCCGGCATGAATGGTCAGGTGCGGGCCGTTGGCGACATTTTCGTCGATGCATCGGGGGAACGTCTGCGTTTCTGGGGAACGAACCTCTCGTTTAAATCCAATTTTCCGGACAAAAAAGATGCTGCGGCACTCGCGAAACGTCTTCGCACGTTCGGTTTCAACGTCGTTCGGCTTCATTTCGTCGATACGGAGATCTGGGGAAAATACCGAAACGAACTGGGCTGCCGAAAGATGGATGAGGAAGAGCTGGACCGTCTCGACTGGTTCATATTTCAGCTGAAAGAGTGTGGGATCTACGTCAACATCAATCTTCACGTCGGCCGAGTGCTGGACGAACGCGACGGAAATTTCCCGGAGGCCCGGCGGCTTCCTAATATGCAGAAAGGTGTGGGGAGTTTTCTGCCGGAAATGCTTGAGCGCGAAAAGGAGTACGCGCGCGATCTGCTCACGCACGTGAATCCGTACCTTGGGAAAAACTACCTTGAGGATCCGTGTGTCGCGTGCATTGAGATCAACAATGAGAACTCGATCCTCTGTGAGTGGAACTGCGGCCATCTGGATGACCTTCCGGATCTTTACGCAAAAGAGCTTGAGGCCCGGTGGAACGCGTGGCTTCGGAAACGCTACGATTCGACGGAAGCGGTACGTGAAGCGTGGAATTCCGTGGATCTTCCGCTGGGTGAGGAACGGATCCCAGACTGCGAATTCTCCAGTGCCGAGACGTTCCGAAAAGCGCCGTGGTTCCTTGAAAAAGGACGCGGAACGGAGGCGGACGTTTCCGTGGATGAGGAGACCGGGGTCCTCCGGATCGACGTTCAGAAAGCGGCGGCGAACTGGGATCCCCAATTTTATCTGACGCAAAATCACGTGGAGTTGGGCCAGCCGTTTCTCGCGGAGTTCCGCATTCGTTCCACGGTGCCGAAGCAGCTCGTTTTTTACTTCATGGAGGATCACTCCGAATGGCGTTCCGTGATCCGAAGATTTCCCGTCACGAACGAGTGGCAGACCGTCAAGATGAAGATCCGTCCGAACTTTTCCGACTCCAGCGTCCGCTTTGGCTTCGCTGCGCTGGAGGGCGTCGTGGAGATCGACCGGTTCAGCGTACGTCTTGGAGGTTCCTTTGGGCTGGCGGCGGGAGAGTCGCTGGAAAATGGAACGATCTCTTTCGTCAAATTCAAGAACGAGAGCGCGACGCTGGAACAAAAGCAGGATCTTCAGGAATTTCTGCTCGATCTGGACCGCGAGTACTGGCAGACGATGTACCACTGGCTCAAAGAGGAACTGAAGCCGAACGCGCCGATCGCCGGGACGCAGCTCCGGTACACTTCGACTCACACGCAGGCAGAGCTGGACTACTGCGACATTCACGAGTACTGGTGCCACCCGAATTGGCCGAATCGTGCGTGGGACTACTCCGACTGGTTTGTGGAGAATCGGAATTTCATGGAGCGTTTTGCTTCGGATCGGACGTACCTTGGACTAGCCAACCTTCGAGTGGCGGGGAAACCGTACGTTTTAAGCGAATTCAACCAGCCGTACCCGAATCTTTACTCGGCTGAGGGCTTCGCGGTCACGGCATGCCTCGGCGCGTTCCAGAACTGGAGCGGAATTTACTCCTACTGCTGGGCGCATGACCGAAAGCATCGTGACGGAAATTCATTTTTCGATCTCTGTGAAAACTCGATCCTTCTCGTTCACCATCCGGCACTGGTCGATCTTTTCGTTCGCGGTGATCTGAAGAGCGTCACGGAACTTCCGGACCCGCCGATGGCCGTTTTGGAGTTAACGAAGGCGGAAGAGTGGGCGTTTCTGCGCAAAGATCTCGGCGGATACCATCGGAAATTTTCGGCTCTCGGCATGAAGAGTACCGATGCGTTTCAGGCATACTGCGCGCTGCGTCTGCCAGATCTGCAGATCTCCGATCCGCTCACGGACTCCGTCCCGGCTCTGAACCGTCAGCCCGGCTGGAATGCGAAAGCGGAAAAAACCGTTTCGGGGAACGTTTCGGAAAGCACTCCAAAGCAGCTCGTTTCACCGACGGGAGAAGTACGCTGGAATGGAGAAGAGGCCGGAAAAGCGTACTTTTTGGCCGACACACCGAAGACGAAATTCTTCACCGGAAAAATCGCCGGCAGGTCTTTCACCTTCCGTGACGGCACTCGGCTGACTCCGGGAGAAACGCTCCTTGACTGGGCGGCGGTCTCGCTGACTCAAACCTCGAAAAAGACTTGGCTGCTCGCCGCGACGGGCGTCATGAAGAATTCCGGGGCAGCGTACCGACCGTACGATCATCCGGAAATGAAGGACGCAGAAGATCTGCGCGCGCTGGAAGGCACGAAACTCTTTTCGCCGAAACGCGGCCAAATGCCCCGTCTCTGTGAAGGGATCCCGCTTTCGCTCATTCTTCCGGTCCCCGCTCACCAAACGGTCACCATTTCCGCGCTGGACGGCAATGCGGAAAAGACCAATTCCGACGCCTGCACAGTCCGCAGGATCTCCGATTCGGAAGTAGAGATCCGTATCTCGCCGGAGACCCAAACGCTCTGGTATCTGCTGGAGATCGGATCTCCGGAAAATTAAAAAAGCGGGAAACTCCAGGAGCTGAGCTGATCGAGTTCCCGGAAATGCGGCGTGATCGGAAATGCGGCGTGATCGGAAATGCGGCGTGATCGGAAATGCGGCGTGATCGGAAATGCGGCGTGATCGAAAATGCAGCATGATCGGAAGTACGCCGCAGGAAAACGTTCCGCCGCCCCCCCAAAAAAGTCATTTTCAGAAGTTCCCTTTCCAGTCGTATTTGTACAATTTCGCGTACATTTTGAACCATCGGGCCTGCTCCGCGCCGTCGGTCAGGAAAAGGATCGGATGCGGACCGCGGTACATATCGCAAACGTTCTCGAGTTTATCCATATCCATCCGAAAACGAGTCGTACAGCCTCCGGCAGAAGTAAATTCGGGAGAACTGATGATCTGGCCGGTATACGCGGACAGCATTCCGTCAAAGGTAAACTTGGCGATCAGTCCCTGAGCGTTTTCGGGGAATCGGGCATCGATCGCGGCGGTTTTGGGAAGCATATGCGCAAACGGACGAATGAAAAACGGAAGCTCCGGTTTGTTCTGATATGCCGGATACATCTGAAGCCCCGTCGTGCAGTGCGAGCCGTAGTACTCATTCCGTTCGGTATCAAAATCCGGATTATGAAGGAATCCCGCCCGGTCGAGCAAATGATTCCCCAGCATCATCGTGAGGAGGGAATCTGCCTGGTCTTCACACGCGCACGGCGACAGAACGCTGTTGAGGAGCGAAAAGCCGATGCACGGTTTACGTTCCTTGAGCATCAGACACTTGATAGTCACAGCATCCGCTTGATAGCGTTTCTTCAGAAGCTGGAGCGTGTACCAGGAACGGATCCCGTGCTGAATGTACACATCGTCCACGTCGATCACTTTTTGAGCCTTAGCTTTAAACGCCTTCGCCATATCGAGAAGCTCCGGAGAGTCGGCAACGGAATCGAACAGGTCATTGTAGATATGAGCCGGCACTGCGGCGATCTCAACATTGAGCCGGTCTGCGTTGGAACAGGAAGGAACGGTGATCTTTTCTTCCGGGTAATCTCCAACGCGGATCATTCTGCTTTGCGAGAGCTTCTTATGCGCGTTGACCGACCGAAGTGCCCCCTCGATCGCAGACCAATTTTCAAAGGAATGGATGAAAAGCAGATCGGGACTGTTCGCCAATGCCGCGTTGGGGAGCTGATGGCTGGCTCCGACCGGAACGTAGACCACAGCAGGCAGTTCCATTTTACCGCACATCTCGGCGACCCAGTTCTGCATCGTGTTCCAGAAGCAAAAAATAAACACCGCGTCCGGCTTCTGCTGTTTCATCTGCTCAACGAACTGCGCGGCCGCCGATCTAGTGTAAAACGTCGGATAGAAATCGATCTCCATTCCCAGCCGAACGTTGACCTCCTCGATCTTCGCCCGAAACTGCATTTCACGCTGTGCCGGCTCATAATACGGCCCCGGATAGGTCGACCATTTATTCACCGCCCAAAAATCCTCGAACTCACCCGCCTCAACGACTTCGCGCGGCGGATACATAAACGCGACTGTGACCTTCGCCGGCGACTTCGGAAGCGGTTTGAACTCCTCACTTACCTCCTTGAGCTCGGCAGCAAAAGCGGTTTGAGACATCACGGCAGCCGTTCCAACCGCCGCAGCGGTTCCCGTTTTGAGAAAATCACGGCGGGACACATCGGACACACAGTCTTGAGCACAGCAAAATTCACACATAAGGGACTCCATGCAGGATAAAAGGCAGGATACTTCAAAAACGAACGGCAAGCTCTAAACCTCATTTTCAGGCAAGAGTTACCTCTACTGAAAACACATTATAACAAGAAAGAAATGCGCTGTCAAGGAGTTTTGCATAGGAGTGAAATTTTTAGTCCATCCGGCAGGCTGCGTACCAGCTTCACCACAGCAGTGGTTTCTGCGGCAAAATAAATCAGGATAGGTACGCACATCTAGATAGGTACGCACATCTAGATCGGTACGCACATCTAGATCGGTACGCACATCTAGATAAGTACGCACATCTAGATCGGTACGCACATGCCGAAATAGTTGAAAAAGAGCGTGAAATTCGGAAAGATTTTCCGGAAAAAACTCCTGAAAGATGAAAAATTTGGAAAATTTCGTCAAAAATCGGAGGATCGGGCTTTTCAAAAGGCAGGATTCCGGGTAAAATAAAAGAGTCAAAGTCTCGTGAGGCAGTGTGCGTTCACGATAGATCCGCAAGAAATTTTCCGATGCTTCGGCCTTTTCAAAGGGAGGAAGTCATGCGTTTTTCATTATTTGGCAGTTTTGCACTGCTGTTTACGGCATCTCTTTTGCTGTGCAGTCATTCAGCGGCACAATATGCGCCATCGGTCGCTTCACCGTATCCGGCTCCGGGTACGGCGACGACGCCCTCGGCAATGCCGCCGGGAATGAGTGCGGGAGCGGGCGCAGTTCCTGGCCGTGCTCCTATCCAGAGTGCCACGCCGAATTCCGTCAACACTCAGTATCCGCAGGGTGCCGCGTCGCCGTTTGCCGTCACCGGGGCGAATGGACGTCCCATGCCGACGCTCAATCCGTACCAAACGATGCAGTCTCCGCAGACGCGCTCCTTCAACGGTCCCGTCCAGTACGGACAGCACACGCCGGCTGCGGCTCCGGAAAAACCGTTTTCGGATTACGAAGCGGCACCGGTCCTCAGTCCGTACATGCAGCTTTTCCGACGCGATAATTTCACCGGTATCGACAACTACAATCTGTACGTAAAACCGGCACTTGAAGCGGAAGCAAAGCGGCAGCAGATGCAGCAGCAGCTCAATGCCATCCAGCAGAATCAGAATCAGACGCAGGTCCAGCAGCAGGCGCAGTTCAACTCGAACGTGGGAGCCTCGACCGTGGGGGCAGCTTACGGCCAGATGAACACAGGGATGAATGCGAACAATCCGGGCGCCTCTTACGGTTTCTCCGGTTCCGGACCGACGGTGCATGTGGATCCTGCCCGTGCTCAGGAGAAGACCGACAAAGAGAAGATCGACGAGGAGGCTGAAGAGGACCAAGAGGCTGCTCAGCCTGCGTATTTCAATCCGTACGCTCCAACGCGCCGCGGTGTCGTTCGTCCGCACTACGAACCTGCCGGGAAATAGCGTGGGCGCAGGGACAAAATACTGCCGCGAAGTTTTTCGCACCTTAAGCGTTTTTTGCTGAAATTTCATGGGGAACGGCCGTTTTCGTTCCCCTTTTTCCTTTTGAAATGAAAGAAAGTATTTGCCGTGAGTCAAACTGTTCGTCCTGCGGGTCAAAAGCTCCGTTCCGCACTCCTGTTTTTCCTGAAGATCGGCCTTTCGCTGGGGATCCTCGGATTCCTCGTCTGGCGTGCGTTTCAAGATCAGAACACGGTGAACGGTCTGCTGCACGGCGAGAAGATCTGGACGTCCCTGGGACTTGGTTTCTTCTTCACGTTCATTGCCGTTCTCGCGACGATCATCCGCTGGCGGTACCTCGTGCGGATCCAGAAACTCGATGCGGATCTCTGGACGACGCTGCGCGTAGGGTACATCGGGTACCTTTTCAATCTCGCACCGATGGGGATCGTGGGCGGTGATCTGCTCAAAGCCTGGCTCCTGACCCGTCATGAAAAGGCGAAGCACCCCAACGCAGGCCCCATCGTGCTCGCGTCGGTCTTCATTGACCGAATGATCGGACTGTACGCGCTTTTCATGCTGGCGTCGCTCGTCGTTCTTGGAATGGGGATCCTTGGAGATCCGGAGACCACGCCGACGCTGCGTTCTGCATCCTGGGCGGTTTTGATCGCGTGGGGGATCGGAACGGCTGCCGGGTTGGCGCTTCTGTGCCCGCCCCCCTCAAAAAAGGAACTTCCGCCGCCGCGGTCACGTTTTGAAAAGACGTTTCGGGAACTTGCAGGAAGTGTGCGTCTTTACCGAAATCATCCGGTCCAGCTCATGTGGATCCTGGCAGCGAGTCTCCTCATCCACGTTTCTTTTGCCACTTCGATCTACTTCCTGGCAGACGGGATCTGGCGCGGGAATGAGCCGCCGACGTACCTTCAGCATCTCTACATTTCACCGACCAGTATGTCCATGTCTGCCGTGCCGCTTCCTGTCGGACCGGTCGAAGTCGTGTTGGATGAACTGTACCGCGACGAAACGGGAAAACCCGGAATGGGACTCGTCGTCATGCTTGCGTACCGTCTGGTCTGCCTCGTGACGGCGATGCTGGGTGTCTTTTTCTATTTCTCTTCCCGAAATGAGATCCGCGAAACGATGGAAGAGCAAAACACGCCGCAGACCGAATAAATTCCGATCACCGGATGGTGTGGTACAGTGCGGCATCCTGCTCGAAACTGATCCTGATTTGAAACTTGAAAAGGAGCCCCCAAAAGGAGACTGAAAATGAAGAATTTCCGAATTTTAGCGGATGGAAACTGGTGCCTTTCTCTTTTTTGTGCGGTACTTTTGAGTACTTTGCACTGCGGCTTGGCTGCGGCGGGAGAAAAAGCTGAAAAGAACGTCAGGACGCATTTTTCCCAAGCCGTGCAGACTGCGGGACGGACGGCGATGGGGATCAATTTCGGAGGACCGGCGGACTGGAACACCGAGTTGCCGTTCGTCAACGTCTTCTTTGAGTCGCGCCGTTGGATCAGTCAGCGCGAAGGAGAAAGCTGGGGAAAAGGGCCGGAATTGGAGCTGGACGAACGCGGCTGGGTGCGCCGTCTGGAGCCGAACTGCTTTGCCGAGACACCGCTGTGCACGATCGAAGGCGCCCATTTTCCGAGCGGGACGTACACGGTACGGTATCGCGGAAAAGGGAAGGTCACGTTCATGAACGCCTGGGTCCTCGAAGAGCGTCCTGGGGAGATCCGCATTCAGGTCGATGCGAAACACGGTGCGTTCTGGCTCCAGATCCGCGAGACCGATCCGACCGACTATCTGCGCGATTTTCAGGTCTTCCGTCCCGGCTTTGAAGACGAAGCGAAACGGACCTGCGGAATGTGGGATCCTGCGCTCATCGCACGCTGGAAAGGCGTCGACACCGTCCGATTCATGGATCTTCAGCACACAAACGGCTCGAAACTCGAAAAATGGTCCGACAGACCGGTGGTCGGCGATGCGTCGTTTTCGGAAAAAGGCGTTCCGCTGGAGCTTCTCTGCGAACTGGCGAATCACCTGAACGCAAATGCCTGGTTCTGTGTGCCGCATCGGGCGGACGATGAATTCGTGCGTAAAATGGCACAGACGATCCGAACGCATCTGGATCCGCATTTGAAAGTCTACATTGAGTACTCCAACGAGGTCTGGAACGGGCAGTTTGAGCAGTGCCGGTACGCAGAAGAGCAGGGAATGAAACTGCTTCCGAACGAAAAACCATGGGTGCGCGCGTGGGCGTGGACGGCACATCGGTCACGCGAGATCTTCGGCATTTTCCGCGAGGTCTTTCCCGAAAAAGAAGGCCGTCTCGTGCGTGTTTTAGCCTCGCAGGCCGCGAATGATCACGTTTCCAAGCAGCTTTTGACGTTCTCCAACTGCGCGGAAGTCACCGACGCGCTGGCGATCGCGCCGTACGTGATGCACTGCATTCCGAATGAGTACGCTGACGAATTCATTTCCCGCGGAGTCGACGGTGCGCTGGAACTCCTTGAAAAAGAGAAACTTCCCAACGCGGTCGAATGGATGAAAAAGCAGAAAAAAACGGCCGACGAACACGCTGTCGCGCTCATCTGCTACGAAGCGGGACAGCATCTGGTCGGACTTTGGGGCGCCAATGACCGAGAGGAACTCAACGCCGTCTGCCTAGCTGCGAATGCGTCGCCGCGAATGGGACGGATCTACGACGCGTACTTCCGCGCGTGGGAAGAGGTCGGCGGTGGGCTTCTCTGCCACTTCTCCTCGACGGGACGCTGGAGCAAATGGGGATCTTGGGGACTCTTGCAGTACGCGGACGACGACGTTACGGAGTCGCCCAAATACCGTGCTTTTGAGCGTGCGCTGAAAAGGTGGAACGTGCCGAAAGCGGAACCGAAAGCGGAACCGAAAGTAGAATGAGAAAACGTCTCGCAGTGCCGTTTCCCAGCTTTCCTAAAATACAGTGTTCCCCCAATGCCGCAGAGTGGGGCAAAAATCGCAGAGCAGAGAAAAAAGAGAGAGCGTTTACGTGTTTTTTCTCTGTTTTTTCGGAAAAATTTTTCATCCGGCCTGTTCAAACAGTACATTTTGTGCTAGAATGCATTGAAATGCCGTTCATTGCCGTTTGAAAAAACATTTCAAAGAGAAAAGGTACTCCATGGCCGCGATCATTCCCATTCCGTTTCAGGAAAAAGTCACGACCCGCACCCGGACCGGTACGTCAGGTGAGGTCGTGACGGTAGAGGAATTGCGTCCCCATCCATTTTTGGCAGGTCCCGAGAATCACGTGATCTGCTCGGCCATCTACGACATACTGCGGGACACACCGAATCCGTTCCTAATGTACTTTTTCGCCGCGCCAGGTTTCGGAAAAACGCATCTTGCGGAAGGCGCGATCCTTTTCTGGCTCATGCGTCACCCGGATAAAACCGGAAAATGCCTTCCCGCGCATCAGTTTGCCCGCGAGTGGGCGAATGCACAAAGAGTGAAAAAGCCGCAGGATTTCTTCGCGGAATACCATGCGCTCGATTTTTTCATTCTGGAAGACATTCAGGACTTGGCGACCCATCCATCGACCCAGAAACAACTGGTCCAAACGCTCGATCTGCTCACAAAACGCGGAACTAGGATCCTTCTGACCGGCAATCAGCCGCACACCGCCATTCCGTTCGAACCGCAGCTGACCTCACGGCTTCATCAGGGAGTCGCGATCCGGATCCAGCTTCCCGCCATCGAAACACGCAGCGCGATACTCCGTCTTCCGGAACACTCCGGGAGAATTCCGATCTCCGACTTAGCGGTCGGGGAATTCGTGGAACTTGCAGATCGAGAGGAACTTTCGGTCGGAGAGATGCTCCAGCGTTTCCATAAAATGGAATGGCTCCGAAAAACGAATCGCGAAACAGAGATCCTGCCGGAAAATGTCTCGGAAGTCTTTGCAGAAAACAGCGAGCCGCGAGAAGTCACCATTCCGCAGATCGCGAAACTAGCGGCGAAATTCTACCGCGTGAAACTCAGCGACTTACGCAGTAAATCACGCAAAACGACGCTCGTGACCGTCCGCAGCATCATCTACTACATGGCTCGGCGTCTGACCGCCGCGACACTGGATGAGATCGGGCTCTATTTCAACGGAAGAGATCACTCCACCATCCTTCACGGCTGCACGCAGGCCGAGCTGCTCATTCAGAATGACGAAGAAGTCCGGCGCTGCGTTCAGTATCTTCACTCCGAACTGCGCATGGGAGAGCCGGGGGCAAACAAAAAAAACTGACCTATCCCGCTTTCTTTCGGTTCATTTCACACCGGGTCCCCGCACTGGGATACCGTGCATCATGACGCGGAAGACTGACGTATTGTCGAGGTAGCGTCCGTCGTAATTCCAGTACGCGCCCATTTTTTCGTCCTTCCCCACAAGCAGTTCCTCGAGGAGTTCCGCTCCTGGTCCGCGTGCGTAAAGCGGCACGAGCTGTTTCGTATGGTCCGTCGCGTAGTAGCGTGCGTGCGGGAGCTGTCCTTTTCCGCGATAGATCGGAGCAGAGGAGGGAAGTGCGTCGCTCCCGGTTTCCGGACCGTAAATTGCGCCGTTATCGTGGTCGGAGGTCACGATAACGAGAGTTTCTTCCCAGGAAGAGTACGTTTCCACCCACCGGCAGACAGCTTCCACGGCCGCATTGAAATCCGTCATCTCTTCGATGCAGCGCCCAAGGTCATTCGCATCATTCGCAGCGTCAACGGCACCGCCTTCCACCAAGAGAAAGAAACCGTCCGACTTGGTTCCCGCCAGGACGTTCAGTGCCGCGAGAGACGCTTCCGCCAGCGTTGGCGAGGCTGCGAGAAATGGAGCGCCGATCTTTCGGTGACACTGGAAGGAGTTGGCGGTCTGCGTGATCACGAGAAGATTTTCCGGAAGTTTCACGCCATTTTTATCCGGCGTCGCTTCGGCAAATCCGCGTATCTCGGCACGCTCTTCGGCAAAGATCCACCCTTCCGGCAGTTCACCGGCACGGATCTTTCCCCAAAGTTCCTCCGAGGGTCCGTAACGTCCGAAAGCAGGAGCCTGCGGCTGCGCGTCGTCGTCGAATTCCGGATGCGCGGCACCGATGATGACGTTCAGATTCCCGCCGTTGAGCATCTCCGCGAACATTTTCTGTCCGTTCTTTCGCTCAACATCATGAGCCGCGGCAGCAGCCATCGTCGCGCTGGCGATCTGGAAGGAAGTGACGGCCCCGGTCCTGCGTCCGTTTTTCGTGAAGATCTCCGCGATCGTCTCAAGCCGCTCATCTGCGGGTCCGATCCCCACACGTCCATTTCGAGTCTTCACGCCAGTCATCATCGCCGTGCCGGTCGACGCGGAATCCGGGGGAATGAACGCCGGCTCTTTTTCGTAGAACGGAACGTCCAATTCCTTGAAATCCTCCCAATCCTGCGCAGGGTCGTAGAAACTTTTTTTATGGAACGTCGCCATAGAGACCATTTTCCACGGCTCCTTTTGGTACGCGCAGCCCGTGGGACTTCCAGTGAGGTGATCTGCAGCACAGTAAAACGACCCGAAACCGGCGCCGTCAGCGATCATGAGGATCACGTTTTTCTTTTTCGGATCCGCATAAACCGGAGTTTCTGCAGTTTCCTCCGGAAGTTCCGCTTCTTCGAAAGAGACCGTTTCCATCCCGGAAATGCCCTCACCGCCCGCGTTCGCGATCTCTTCCGCGTTCGCGATCTCTTCCGCGTTCGAGATTTCTTCCGTCTCTGCGATTTCTGCAGGTCCGCCGGGAGCCGTGAGGTCGATCGTGATGAACTCTTCCTCGTCTGCGGAGTCCTGCGAAACATGAATTTCAGTCAAAGTACCTTCTTCATCCTTCGCACACCCCGGCACGAGCCAAAGCACCGCGGCACCGAGAAGCCAAAACATCATCCACGAAAATCTGGAGCGCATATCATTTACCCTAAGGTCAAAATTTCAGACAAAAATCCCTGACCGGAAACATACCGGTCCGTCTTTTTTTGATTTCGGATAAAAAAACTCCTAAAATTTAAAAAACTCGCACATTTGCTTAAAATTCGAGACTTTTTGCCGCCCCCGCAAGAAGCGCGCCGATCCGTTTCATAAAAATTTGCACTCGAACAGCATCGAACAGTATCTCACGGCAGGATCCGCCGGTGAACACGAAATTTTGATGTTTTTTGAAAAAAAGGAGGTATTCCCGGTTGATTTTTTTGGCAGGGTAGAGTAAAATAATAGATGTAAGGGATCCAATGCCCGTTTACCCGCCAACTTACCTTTTTTTTTCAGGAGTAAAAAACGAATGAAACGACGTGAATTTCTGGCTGCCGGCGCCGCTGCCGCAGCAGTCGCCATGACGAATATCGAACTGAAAGCCGAAGTGACCGACAGCACGTGGGACGGTAAAAGCGCGAACCAGACCGCAAAAGCCCGCCTCTGCCTCGGTTCTCAGCTCGGAATCATTCCAGGGAACTCGACAGAAGAAAAATTTGCGAAAATGAAAGCCTGGGGCATCGAAGCCGTCGAATTCGGCCGCGATGTGGAAGACCCGGAACGCGCGAAATACTACAAAAAACTCCTCGACGACACCGGACTCATTCCGTCCGCAGTCTGCTGGGGTTCGCACGGCGGCGATCTGATGAGTTTCGACAAAGATCGCAAACAGCGCGGTACCGACGCTCTGAAACGCGCTCTGGAAGGTGCCGGCATCATCGGCTGCACGGGTGTCATTTACGTTCCGGCGTTCAATGGCCAGAGTCCGCTGACGAATCAGGAAATGCGTAAAATGCTGCTTGACGACTTCCCGGCTCTTGCCGACTTCGCCGCCGATTGCGGAACGCACATTACGTTTGAGCCTCTTAACCGAGGTGAAGCGTACTTCCTCCGTCAGGTCGCCGACGGTGCCGCGATCGCCCGCGACATCAACGAACGCTCCGAGAAAAAATGCGGAATGTCCGTCATGGGCGACTTCTACCACATGAGCATCGAAGAGACGGACATGATGGGCGCGTTCATCTCCGGCGGCAAACTCCTGACCCACGTTCACCTTGCCGGCGGTGTTTCCGACCCGCGCCGTACTATCCCGGGCCAGAACAAAAGCCGTTTCGTCGAAGGTTTCCGCGGTCTGAAGTACATCGGATACACGGGACCGTGCTCCTTTGAATGCGGTGTCCGCGGCGATCGTGAAGTCGAAATTCCGAAAGCCCTCGCGTTCCTCAAGAAGGAATACGAACTGGCCGTCATCTGAGTGAAATATCTTTTACTTTCCAAAGCAAAGTGAAAAAAGGATCCCCAGCCTATGCGGTTGGGGATTTTTTTGTGTCCTTCAGACCATTTCTCTGCCACTTGCGAATACAAAAAAACGGCGTTTTTTCCGACGCCGTTTTCTGAGCAACTCTCTCGTCTTACGCTTTCTGCGTCCGTTTTCGATTACGAAGCGTCAGGAGACCGAATACCCCTGTGAGCATCAGCACCCACGCCGCTGGTTCCGGAACCTTTGACGGATCCTGATAGAACGCAAGTCCCGAAAATCCGACCCGGTCTCCGCCGTGTCCTGCGTAATTGAAGTACTTGAACGCATTATCCATCGGGATCAGAACGGCCTTATCGAAAGCAACCGACTCATCAAACATGAAACTGGCGTAGTCATCTTCCGAAATCGCGGCATCAACACGATAGTAATCGGAAAGAACGAGTTCCTCACCATCGTAAAGCGAAAGCGTAAACGCGGTCATGCCGTTTCCTGCGTTTTCGGAGCCGTACCCCCAGTAAAGGAAGCCGTCGACCAGTTCCAGTTCGTCATTCGTGAAAGTCAGGACCGGCGCGGCTTTCGTCGTGTCCGTTCCGAAGAAATCCGAACCATTCTGATCCGAATACCACGCTCCGCCGCGGGAATATCCGCTTCCCGTAATGAGACCTCCAACCGAGGATCCAGACGGATATTTGATGGAAACTCCATCCGGACGAATAACATTCAGTCCTTCCATCGGCGTATTGTAGCTCGTCTGCCAGGTCGGACCGCCCGTATAGGGATGATTGCCGAAAGAAACTTCCGAAAGTCCGACCCGATCACCGCCGTCGTTGTCATATTTTCGGTTGTGGTCGTAGTCTCCGCCCCACCTGTCGTAGTCACCTCTAAAGTTGTCCGTGATCGTCATGACAACTTTTGCCGCGCCTTTCACTTCCGGGAAAGTGAAAAGAGAAGGGACATCCTGGCGGTACGTGACCATTTTGAAGGAGTAGAGCGACTCATCTTCTACCGCGATCTGGTTTCCTGCCGCGTCGTAGAACTTCAGATTGAAATCCTTCCCTGAGTTGCCGGTTACGTTGTAAGGCGTGACGGTGATGCTGGAAAGGTTTTTCGCTTCGCTGAACGTAAATGTCAGTTCCGGATCCGCATATTTGCCGTCATGATAGTAATCCCGAATATCCCCTCCCTGCGCCCAGTTCGTGCACCACTGGGTGGAGATGTTTCCGTCCAGAAGGTTGGTTGCCGGCATGTTACCGATCGCGTTATTCGCCGTTGCGGATGAGGGGGTATACGTTTCGATCGTGTTCGTGCGGTTGAACTGAAGGTCTGCGATCCCGACGCGGTCACCGCCGCCAACTGTCTGCCCAAAGTTTCCCGTCAATTTTATATATTCCACACCATTCCAACACACTCACCTCTTTACTCGTTTCCGACAAGCGATGCAGCACCAGCGCACATCTGCACGCTGGCGGCTCCACATAGCCTCCTTTTTTCTGCTGAAAGTCTAAATTCACATTCCGCTCAGTGACGTTCACCGATGAGATTGACGAAGGCCTCCTGTACCCGAACATTCTGTTCCGACGAAGTAATGAAAACACGATGTTTTCCGTTTTTAGACGGAGTAAAGCGCGTCCTCCCGCAATCCAGGACCGTCACAGTTCCCGGAGGCGTCAGAGTATAGTATCCGCGTTCTTTTTCAGGACGCAGTACAAACAGGCAGCTCGTCAGGTCCCAGCTCGGACGTGGATGATCGGGGCGCTTCATGCCGCAGGATCGGCACCACTCGCAATAAGAATCCCAAAGAAGATTAGGAGACGGTTTCAGAAGGTCATTCTGAAGTCCGCAAACAGAAAGACGGATCGCGTCCCCAGTCTCGTACCCGCTGAAGACGATCTCGCCGGGCCATTCTGCAACGAGTTTTTTTGCGGCCGGCAGGTCCATGATGATATTGTGCTCGCGGTGTTCATCCCAACGGGGATCCTGCGTTCCGAAAGCGCCTCCCATCACGGAGAGAAGGCGGACTTTCCGTGCGGCAAGCTCGCGTCCCGTCAGCGGTGAAAGCTCATCCGGAGGAGAATCGAGAAAGGCTGCCGTATTGGTCGACTCACCGACCTGGATCAGAACGACGGAATGATCTTTCGCATTCGCCAGGACCTTGCGAAGAAGGTACGTCGGTTCGTGCAGCGTGTATTCGGGCACAGGATAGCGCGGGGCACCGTCCGCGTTTTTCAGTGCGAGCGTCTGATTCGAATAGCGTCCCCGTTCGTTGATCGGATTTGTCAGATTCGCAGCGACCGGAATGTCCGGCCGGCCGAAATTCGCGTTGAAGGCGCAAACATAATCTCCGGAATTCCCGCGGCAGCGTGAGACCGTGACGGCAAGGATCTTGCATTTCCCGCGAGCTTCCATTTGATGCAGGATCCCAAGCGCGAATGCGTCGTCAATATCCCCGCCGATGTCCGTATCGAAAATAACGGGAACCGCGTCGTTCGGAGTGTCACGAACGTCGAGCCAATCTTCCGCCGAAACAGAAACTGCGCTCCCAAACGCCAAAAGTACCAAAAGCGAAAAAAGAATGGATCTGCGAAAATGAACGGCAGGCATCGGATCTCCTTGCGAAAATGTGAAAATGTGAAAATGTGAAAAAAGGTCTAGGAATGGCGGGTTTTCGTCAATTATACTATGGGGGAACTTTTTTGTCAAGGACCGCCGGACATTTACGAGAAATGCTAAAAAACGCCGTCCCGAAAAGAACGGCGTCCCGTGATGGAAATTTCAGCAAACGGTCAGGTGCTCTAGAAATTCAGCATCTCGCGCATGAAAGCGAACCGTTTGTCGATGTCTTCGCGCGTGCAGCGTTTCAGTGCATCGAAACTAAAATCTTCGATCGTAAAGCTGGCCGTCACGGTCGCGTAAATGAGAGCTTCCTTGATCGTCTGGAGATCCGCACAGTCTTTCGAAGCAAGATACCCCATGAAAGAACCCGCGAAACAGTCTCCGGCTCCGGTCGGTTCGATGACCTTGCGGGACGGATATGCCGGGAAAACGCACACCTGATCATCTTCGCCGAGGAAAATGCAGCCATGCGCGCCTTTCTTGATGATGACGAAACGCGGCCCCATTTTGCGAATGATGTCGCCGCACTCGAAAAGATCCTGCTTGCCGGCGAGAAGCTGCGCCTCGCTGTCGTTGAGGATCAGACCGTCCACCTTGCGAAGAAGCGTTTCCAGCGCAGGACGCGAACCGTTGATGTAGTAGTCCATCGTATCCGCGACGATCAGTTTCGGTTCCTCGCATTCCTCGATGACTTCCATCTGCGATTCCGGCGAGTTGTTCGCAAGGAAAATGTACGGGCACTTGCGGGCGTCGGACGTCAGGTTCGGATGAAACGCAACGCAGCAGTTCGGCTCGAAAGAAAGCGTTGACCGATTGTTCATGTCCGCCTCATAGACCGCTTCCCACGCTGTCGTCTTCTGACCGGGAACGATCTGGAGATTCTCGATGTCGATATTGTGCGCCTTGAGCATCTCCGAATCTTCACTCCGCCAGTCCTCGCCGCCAACGATGCCGGAAGCGTAGACCTTCGTGAAAAAAGAAGCGCCGTAGGACGCATGAGAACCCGTCCCGCCAAGAACATTTTCCCGGCGGGCGGTCTGTGTGTTGATCGTGTCGAATGCAAATGAACCTACGATAAGCAGATCTGCCATGGTTTTTTCCTGTTTTGGGTCTGATTTTTTTGATGGAATTGAATTTTCCCTGCGTCCTAAACGATGCCGGGCATGCTGAACGATGCCGAACAACATACGAAAACAAAACGTACATGGGAACATTCTGAAAAATTTCTCTTTTATTTTAACCAGAATGAAAGAAATGTCAATCGGGGTGGCAAGAATTTTCGTTTTATCTCGCACGGATGGAATATTTTTATGAAAATCCCCAAAATTTTCAGTTTTTTTAAACGGGATTTCTTGAAAATTTCTAAGTTTCAGGTAAAATAGAGGATATGATCCAAGTGCACGGGTAACGCACACTTGAACCTTAAAATTGATTTTATTTTTCTGCGAAACTGTTTCGCCTATACGTTTTTTGCGCCCGGCAATACTGTCGGAATTTCGTGAAACAGCTTCGATCCATTCACGTACAATGGTTTCCATTGTCCAGGGAGAACTATGAGCAATAACTCGAATAATTTTGAAGAGGATCTCCTGAAAAGTCTGGGATCCCAAAATAATCAAAATTCCGCTTCGCAGCCGGAGGGTAAAAAAACTGACGACGAACTGACGTTTGACTTTCATTTTGATGAAGAAACCCCCTCTCAAAATGAAGCTGAAGCTGCAGAAGAAAATGAATACTTTTTCGCGGATGAGCTCGCGGAAACGGAACTCGCAGAGGAAATGACGATTTCTGAAGAGCTTTTCCACTTTGAAGATGAAGAGATCACACCGCTTGTCGAAGACGCTCTGGCATTCGAAGGTCTAGATTTCGGCGCGGAAACCGTCGAAGAAGCTGCTCCGATGACCGAAGAGGTACAGACGCTCGATGCTTTCAATTTCGGCGCGGAAACCGTCGAAGAAGCTGCTCCGATCGCGGAAGAAACGCAGACGTTCAACGGGCTTGATTTCGGCGCGGAAACCGTCGAAGAAGCGGCTCCGATCGCGGAAGAAACGCAGACGTTCGATGCTTTCAATTTCGGCGCAGAAACCGTCGAAGAACCTGCTCCGATGACCGAAGACGCACAGACGTTCGATGCTTTCAATTTCGGCGCGGAAACCGTCGAAGAAGCTGCTCCGATGACCGAAGACGCACAGACGTTCGATGCTTTCAATTTCGGCGCGGAAACCGTCGAAGAACCTGCTCCGATCGCTGAAGAAACGCAGACGCTCGATGCTTTCAATTTCGGCGCGGAAACCGTCGAAGAAGCTGCTCCGATCGCTGAAGAAACGCAGACGTTTGATGCTTTCAATTTCGGCGCGGAAACCGTCGAAGAAGCTGCTCCGATCGCTGAAGAAACGCAGACGCTCGATGCTTTCAATTTCGGCGCGGAAACCGTTGAAGAAGCTGCTCCGATCGCTGAAGAAACGCAGACGCTCGATGCTTTCAATTTCGGCGCGGAAACCGTTGAAGAAGCTGCTCCGATCGCTGAAGAAACGCAGACGTTCGATGCTTTCAATTTCGGCGCGGAAACCGTCGAAGAAGCTGCTCCGATCGCTGAAGAAACGCAGACGTTCAACGGGCTTGATTTCGGCGCGGATGCCGTTGAAGAAGTCGAAGAAGTCGAAGAAGTCGAAGAAGTCGAAGAAGTCGAAGAAGTCGAAGAAGTCGAAGAAGTCGAAGAAGTCGAAGAAGTCGAAGAAGTCGAAGAAGTTGCGGAAATAGAGGAAGTTGCGGCAGCAGAAGAAGGTGAAACTCCGGCAGAAACAGAAGAAACGGCGGAAACAGAAAGTTCACCGGTCGATTTCCTGAATTTTGGCGCTGCTGGCGCCCCCCCGGCTGCGGAATCGGAAGGATCTGCCGCCGAGGCCTTGAGCGGGTTTGGCGAAACAGATCCGGCAGCCGCGGAAAATGCGTCCGTTACCGAAAGTTCGGAAACTGGCGATGCAGCCGCATCCGCGACGGCAAAACGAGCCGTTCGCCGCGTTAAAGCCCCGAAGAAAAAGAAGAGCATTCTTGGCGAACTGATCAAAGTCGTCCTTGGCGGTCTGTGTGCCGTCCCGCTCGCACATTATATCGTGTGGGGGATCTTCCTTGGCACTGGAAAACCAAAGGAAGGCGGACTTTACCCGATCCCGACGCCGTTCATTCAGCAAAGCTACAAATACGTGAAGGACTACCCGCAAGTCCCGATGGAAGTCTGGAAGTACACGCTCTACGGATTCGACCCGGCCCGCGATCTTGCAGAGGAACCGGAACTCCCGGAAGATCCGGCAATGGCCCAGGCAAATGAAAATGCAGCCGAAGCTCAGGACGGCAGCCTGAATGTCCCGGAAATGGACGGTGAATTTGAATTTGACGACCTGATGCCCGAAGAGGAAACGGAAAACGCAGAAGACACGGAAACTGCCGCAGCCGACGAGCAGCCGCTCACGTCGGAAACGCTCCCGGAATACGCGGCAGCGGATGTCGTGCAGGTGTGGGATCTCGCCGATGCGGAAGCGTTCCAGAATACGATGCGTCAGGCAACGTTCCTGAAAGACGGCGATGAAGAAAAGACGCTGAAAAAGGAACTCCAGGACCAGATGAAGGAATTCGCCAAAGAAAACGCGAAAGCCGCCAATCAGGCATCGCTGGCTCTGCTGACGAAAGAAAATCACGGCAAAGGCGTCTTCGTCGTGGGTGAGATCACGCAGGTCGTGAGACGCGGAAAGATGAATCTCCTGGTCGTCAAACTTGACGGGTCGAATAAAAAGGTGAAGATCCTGCATCCCAAGAGAAGCAGTATTTTGACCGTGGGCAAACACTACGCGTTTACCGGCGTCGTGTTCGATCCGGCAATGGACGAAAAAGTCGTAAGCAAGAAAGAAGGTGAGATCCTCATTTGGCGCGGTCTCTACAAATCGACCCCAGCCCCCAAAACGAAGAAGGCTGCAAAGACTAAAAAAGCCGCTCCCGCAAAGAAAGTAAAAGCTGAAGAAGCCGAAGCTCCTGCTGAAGAAGTGAAAGCTGAAGAAGCCGAAGCTCCTGCTGAAGAAGTGAAAGCTGAAGAAGCCGAAGCGCCCGCTGAAGAAGTGAAAGCTGAAGAAGCCGAAGCTCCTGTTGAAGAAGTGAAAGCTGAAGAAGCCGAAGCGCCTGCTGAAGAAGTGAAAGCTGAAGAAGCCGAAGCGCCCGCTGAAGAAGTGAAAGCTGAAGAAGCCGAAGCGCCCGCTGAAGAAGTGAAAGCTGAAGAAGCCGAAGCTCCTGCTGAAGAAGTGAAAGCTGAAGAAGCCGAAGCGCCTGCTGAAGAAGTGAAAGCTGAAGAAGCTGAAGAGGTGAAGGCAGAGTAAAATTCACGCCAGAGCTGCACAGGGAGGTCACGGCCTCCCTTTTTTATTTTAAGCGCGGTCCATCCGGGAACTGCGTGCCCGTTTCACCACGGAAGACACTGAAAACGCACAGAGCCACTCCGAAAAGGGAACACGAAAAGCACGAAAAAACACGGATGGCACAACAATTTTTTGATTTTTAAAAATTCTTTTGTGTCTTTTTGTGTTTTCCGTGAAATTCGTGTCAAGGCACTTTCACTGCCTTTTTTTCTCTTTTCTTTCTTTTTTTCAGTGTGTTTCTGCGTCTTTTCTGCGCTCTCAGCGGTGAGATCGGCACCTGGATCGACACACACTTTCCGGAAGAGCCTTAAGTGCATAAAAAAACGGCCGAGCAAAAATTCTCGACCGTTCCCAATCTCATTTTCTACTACTCAAGGAATCCGACCAGTTCCTGACTTCGTCCTGGCTGCTGAAGTTTTCGGACGGCTTTTGCCTCGATCTGTCGGATACGTTCGCGCGTCACATTAAAGATGTGCCCCACCTCTTCCAGCGTGTAGCTGTACCCATCACCGAGTCCGTACCGCAGCTTGATGATCTCGCGCTCGCGGTAACTGAGGGTCTCCAGAACACTCTGGAGCGTATTTCGGAGCATATCCTGTCCTGCACCAACAGACGGAGCCTGTGCACTGGTATCAGGCAGCAGTTCGCCAAACTGACTGTCCTCACTGTTGCCGACCGGGCGATCCAAACTGATCGGCGTCCGATTCATGGTCATGACGCGACGCGTTTCGTCGATGCACGTCCCGCTGTGCGCAGCAACTTCTTCAACGGTAGGTTCCCGACCGAAATCCTGCTGGAGCTGGCGAACGACATTCCGGACCTTCGACATCGTCTCGACCATGTGGACCGGTATACGGATGGTCCGGCTCTGATCCGCAACGGCACGGGTGATAGCCTGGCGGATCCACCAAGTCGCGTAGGTGCAGAACTTGAAGCCGCGCGTATACTCGAATTTATCCACAGCCCGCATCAGGCCGGCATTCCCTTCCTGGATCAGATCGAGGAAATTCAGTCCGCGGTTTCGATATTTTTTTGCGATGGAAACGACGAGACGCAAGTTCCCCTCTGAGAGTCCCTGCTTGGCGTCCTGGTATTCCTGGTAGACGGTGCGGAGATACCGGACCCGATTCCGCAGACTGGTAGGCGTTTCACGCGTTTCCATCAGGTATCTGCGGTACATTTTGATCGTCGGCATCTGATACTCGAGCTTCGCCCCTCTCGCAAGGTTTGACTGGATCCTGGCACGGAGTTCATCCACATGATTGGAATACTCTTCCAGCGTCCCAAGAAAATGCTCCAGGCGCTGAGTCCTTGGCTTCAGTTCCATGATGAGTTTGACCGCACGGCGACGTCCGCGTCCCAGTTCGAGCCAAGCGCGCTGCCGTTCCTCCGGAGAGCGGTTCAAACTCGTCGCAATATGGTAGTTTTCTTTGTTTTTTTCCAGGATAGAACGGACCGTTTTGAGATTTTCGGGCGTTTTTGCCATGACCACGAACCGCTCACTGGAATCCGACATGCCCTGATGCAGATTTTCCGGCGAACTGAAATTCATGCAGTCTTTTTCGATGATGGCACACGTTTTCCGCAGAACATAATCGCATTCCAAAATCTTGCGGCAAAATTTGGCACGCATGGAATCGATCTTTCTTGCGAGCATCACTTCCTGCTGTCTGGAAAGCAGCGGAATATTTCCCATCTGCTGCAGGTACATACGGATAGGGTCATCGCTCCAAGTATCCTGATCATCCATAGGGATGGTCACAGTCTCATCCGTACCGTCCAGATCATCCGAGGCAGTGTCGTAACGATCATGATCCAGCGGACTGGGGTCAAGATCGTACTCACCCATCTCATTGTCGGAATCAAAATGGTCATCCAGGTATTCTGGTTCTTGCAAGGTCGTACCCCCTTCCGGGTTGAAATGGTCAAATGGTTTCCCAAGAAACCGTTCGGGATCGCTGCGGCGCGATTCCTGAAATCAGACAAAACGTGAAAAGCGCCAAACGTCTGATGGCTGCGATACGCAAGGTCCGATCCATTCCGCTTTCATACAAAAATACACTATTTACAAACTGATTGCAAATTTGCGGTAATGAAAAAAAACCAAAAACACAAATTTTTCCAAATTTTATTTTAGTGGCGCAAAATGCGTAAATTTTGCAGGCAGTCCGCTACTATTTTCTTGCACGGAGCGTTTTAAAAACAGGATCTTCCGGGATGCTCCGGATCTCGAACTTCCCGGTGATAAATGGACGGCTGAATAGGGACAGGTTCCCGACGCCGAGCTGGCCAACAAGCCAAACTGCTAGACGGACCGGACGGTGTCTGAAACGGGCTGGTCTTCATTCGGGAAGATACGCACGGAAAGTACCGCAAACACAGCCCCGCGGGAATGCTGATTGTATCGACATTTTACGGCAGCTCCCTTTACATTTTTGGTCAAACCGCAAACCAAGCAAAGTTTCAGCCAATAATTCATATGCTACATTTTACACCAAAGTTTCAAAATGTCCACTAAATTTTACCAAAAAAGTCAATAAAAATACAAAAAAACCAAAAAATTTTAATTTCTGATCCACCTTGACCTTCCCAAAGTCTCTCCTCGCGCAAAGGCACTACATTTTACCGATCTTCACCAATCCAACCTCACTCCCGTTAAATTTAAGAAATTTGGCATTTTTTTGATTTTTTTCTAATGTTCTCCAAGAAATGTCGGGTACAATTAGAGTGGGTTACAAGATATTTTATAGGGAAGTAAATTATCAGAAAGAGTAACTATGAGAAAATTCCTAAGATCGATCTATTTGATCTGTTTTTTACTCGTCGGCTACGTTTTGTTTTTGATACAGGGCAGGGAGCAGGGATCGAGAGAAGAGGAACTGGCAAAATGCGTGGATTACAGCGAGCTAAAAAAAGCCCAGATGATAGAGTATCATGGCGAACTGGCGAAAATACAGCACATTTTTGAGCAGGATCCCCCGTCAAAGCGTCAGCCAGTGTTCGAAATCACAGAAGAAAAGCGCGAAGAGCTGCGGGAAGGGATCTCGCAGGCTGCGGAAGATCTTCGAAAGCAGGCAGAGGCGCAGTTGGAACGTCCAGTTCCTCCGCTGCTGCTTCATGCCAGCGAAGAGGTCAGTGCGTCGACCTATGAACCGCAAAATATCGGAGAGTTTTTTGAGGCGCAGGACAGGGTGCAGGATACGCCTCCGAACGAGCCGGCGAATAAGCAGCAGATCGGCAAGCAGGGGCCGTCCCAGCGTTCCGTATATGCGGGAAACTGGCAGATGCTGAATCCCTTGCAATCCGCATGGCGAAGCCGTCTGGAAGAGGATCGCAAGGCGGTACCAGTGCTTGAACGCCCTCTTGACGACACACTGGAACCTCCGATGCTCCTTTCGGAAGTACGGTCAGCAGAAACGAACGTGCCGGAGTCGCAAACGAACGCGCCGGAGTCGGAAACGAACGTGCCGGAACCGCAAACGAACGTGCCGGAACCGCAAACGAACGTGCCGGAACCGCAAACGAACGTGCCGGAACCGC
>SUVI01000039.1 GCA_015062085.1 Planctomycetaceae bacterium | reverse complement strand
AAATTGATCACGATCGTGAATCAAATGCTCAAAACCGGCCAGCACTGGGGAGAAAATCAGTCCAAGCCCCATTCGTCCTTGACCTGATCCCCAGTGGAAAATACTTCCCAGCTTGAATGCTGAACCAAGCAAAAAGGTAAATTTTTAAAATAATTAAAATTTTGACAATTTACCCCCTTGACTTGAATACAGAAACTCCCAAACTGGCTGCCCGCGAAGAGACCGCGGCCGTGAGAGGGAAACATTTTGAAAATTGTTTCCCTCTCAGACTCTCTCTTCAAAAACTTTTTAAACCTTTTTTTGTGTTTTTGTGTTTTTGTGTTTTTGTGTTTTTTCGTTCCGTCTCGCGGAAACTGGGAAAATTTACCGTTCTTCAATCGGAACGTAGTCTGAGATCGTGTTGCCAGTGTAGATCTGACGCGGACGAATGATGCGCCCGTTGGCCTGATGCTGCTCTCGCCACTGCGCGATCCACCCCGGAAGACGCCCCATCGCAAACATGACCGTGAACATGTTGGTCGGGATCCCCATCGCACGCAGAAGAAGTCCCGAGTAAAAGTCCACGTTCGGGTAAAGTTTCCGGTCAATGAAATACGAATCGGAAAGTGCGAGTTCTTCCAGACGGCGCGCAATGTTCAGAAGCGGGTCGTTCTGGTGTTTCAGCGTCGCGAACACGCGGTCACACGCAGCACGAAGTATCTTGGCGCGCGGATCGTAGTTTTTGTAGACGCGGTGTCCGAAACCAAAGAGCTTGAACGGATCGTTCTTGTCCTTCGCCATCTTGAGGCACTCTTCCGCAGAAAGACCGCCGCGATGGATCCGGTCAAGCATTTCCATGACCGCTACGTTGGCTCCGCCGTGCAGAGATCCCCAAAGTGCGCAAATTCCGGCCGCGCAGGAAGCAAAAAGATTGGCGCGTGAGGAAGCAACGACTCGCACCGTCGCGGCCGAGCAGTTCTGCTCGTGGTCTGCGTGAAGGATCAGGACCAGGTTCAGCGCATCTTCGATCTCCGGCAAGACCTCGTACTGCGAGTACGGCAGCGAAAACATCATGTGCAGGAAGTTGGCTGCGTAGCGAAGATTCGGATTCGGATACATGAAGGGGAGACAGTGCGTCCTTCGGTAAATGTACGCCGCGATCGTGCGGATCTTGCTGATCAGACGCGCAGAGATCTCCATGAATTCGTCGTCGTTGTCCAGCTCCATGAACTCCGGATGGTAGCACGCCAGCTGATTCATCGCAGCTGAGAGGATCGCCATCGGAGGCGCAGTGGTCGGGATCTCCGAGAAGTGGAGACGCATCGGTTCCGGAAGAAGCTCATTTTCCGTCAGACGGCGCCGGAAAGCCTCTCCTTCTTCTTTCGTCGGCAGATTGCCCGTCAGCAGAAGATGCGCGACCTCAATGAAATTCGGCTGCTCGGTGACGAACTGCTCGATCGGAATACCGCGGTAGCGCAGGATCCCCTTTTCGCCGTCGATGTACGTCACCGTACTCTGGCAGACCGCGGTACTGGCGAGCGACGGATCGTACGTCATGAGACGGTGTGCCGGGTAAAGTGTCGAAATATCGAGCGCAACGTCGCCTTCCGTGCCTTCGTAGACCGGAAATTCAATGTTTTTTCCCCGAATGGAAAGGATCGCTTTTTCTTCTGCCATGGATCATTCCTCCAAATCTGACTCTGCACCAAAAACTTAGGGCCGGTGCGAATACATTGCTTGACGCTTTTCATTTTACCCGATTTTTTTCTGAAAAGAAGGGGGGGGAGTCTGTTTTTCCGAAAATCCGTCCAAAAAATCCCCCAAATGGCGGAATTTTCGGGATGAAACAGCGTTCGCTTCCATCTTCTTGCAGTCTATGAACAAAAAAACGCACGAAAAACAGCTGCGTGAACTGTCTTTCGTGCACTCTCTTTTACTAGAAGCTCCGGTCTTCAGACTACTTCATCATCATGAGCTGACGCTCTAGGTCGCGCACTCGCTGATTCTGTGCACCAGAAGCAGAACGCTTGGCGACGTTGAGCATCTGGTTCGCGTCGATCTTCTTTTGACGCTGGACCGCATCCAGTCCCATGCGAATGGCGCAGTCCGTCAGTTCGCTTGCCGAAGATTTTCCGCGGGCATCCGGATCTGCCGCTTCGATCATTTTCATGCGGTCCTGGTACGTATCACGCCCAAATCGGCTTTCCTGCACCAAGTACGCATCGTATGCTGTCTCAAAGAAAGAGTGCGCCAATGCCATGCGGACCGCCTCTTCCGTCATCGCATACGCTTCGTCCGCAGGACGTTTGGCCATCTGCGACATTTTCAGGAATTTCTCAGCCAGAAGTTTCTGACTGCGCATGTCTTCCTTCGCGTAATCCTTGGCGAATTCTTTCTTCAGCTTCGCCAGCGCATTCTCATAGTCTTCTCCGCGCGGGATCGTCTGCGGCTCGGCTGGCTGCTGGGCACGCGCACGCGGATTGCGGGCGCTCGTCTGTACCGGTGCTCGTCCGGCATCCGGAAGCGGAACGTCCAGCTCCTTCATCAGCATGTCGATCGTGTCTTTGTCGAAACCTTCCTTCACGGCCGACGTCCAGTGCGCTTTCGCCTTCACCCGGTCCCCTTCCGGATCCATTGCCAAGTACGTTCCGTAGAGAACAAAATCATCTGCCGTCTTCGGTTTTCCCATGAGCCATTCCACGAGTTTCGGATTCAGATTCTCTATCGTGTACGCCCGGTTCACCCCTTGGTCACGCACGACCAAACGCCCTGGCATCGACTCCACGATCCCGATCTCGATACCATCGACCGTGACGGAACTCATCGGCGTGAATCCTCCCATTCGGCCGGCGATCCCAGTCACGAAGAGGCTCATGTTGTCGGCAAGAGACTTCAGACGCTCGCATTCTTCTTTTTCTGCATCCGTTTCAGCCAGTTTTTCCAGCTGATGGAGCTGCGACTGTGCCGACGAGATGCGGCGCCAGCTGATGTCCTGCCGGATCGCCGTGGTCATCTGCTTCCACTCGGTCTCGTGACGGAGTTTTTGACGCTCCTGTTCTTTCGCGGCTTCCGCAGCGGCATCGGCTTCCGCGTCAGCGTCTTTTTTCGCCTTTTCTGCGTCCTCATCGCCGTCTGATGCGCCTTTCGTTTTCTTGCTCTTTTTCTTTTTCGATTTCTTTTCTGCGTCCGCGTCAGAGGCCTCTTCCTGCGGCTTTTTCGCTTCTGCATCTCCGTCCGCGTCCGTCTTGTTATCGGCTTCCGCAGCATTCTTTTCGCCTTCTGCGTTTGCTTCTGCGTTTGCTTCTGCCGTTTTCGCTTCTTCTTCCAACGCCTGGTTCGTCATGGCCCCGAGACCGTTGATCCCGAATTCATCGCCGATGTGGCGCGCATTCATATACGTCGTCTCATCCGGACTTTTCAGTGCCAGTGCGAGCAGGGAGGTCGCCTTTTCCACTGCATCTTCACGAGTCGAAAGCAGGAATGCGGCGTACCGCAGCGGCGGATCCATGTCACCGCGTTCCACGGCCTGCGAGTAAAAATGCCGGTAGAAAATGTCGAAAAGGTCGTGATTTCTGCGCTGATATTCCGTTAGCGTAAAGCGCAGCGGATGTCCCTCGATCTGGATCGTGGCGGAACCTTTTTTCGTTTCCACGAGGTAGTATTCGCCATTGCAGAGTTCCAGTTCTTTTATTCCGCTGTTGAGTTTCTTCTCGATGTCCGAATAGAATTCCTCCGCATACTTCGTGACGGTCTGCAAACGAGCCAGGCGTTTCTGATCCTCTTTCGTGAGCTTCATCTTTTCCGCCTTTTCAAGGCTTACTCGCGCTCGATCGTATTCTGTGCTCTGGAGTGCATGACGGACGCTTTCAAAATCCGGAGTCTGAAAATCTTCGTCGACTGCGAGCGGTTTCGAAAAAACGTCTTCATCGCCGGCGGGGCTCTGCGCACTGCCGTTCTGGCTGCCGAGACGAACATCGCCATTTTCGGTGGCGGAGGCCGAAATGGAAGGATCGGACGGGTCATTCCCTTTTTTCTGAATGAAAAGCCAACCGAGGATCCCAACGATCACCAATCCGCCGATCGCAATGATATTCCGGACCATCGGACTGACGTCATTTGACTTCTTTTTGGAACTTTTGTTTCCGGAACGCGACGCAGGACGCGGGGCGGCTGCATTTCCGCCGGAGGCAAAGAGTGAAGCGGGATCCTGAGGTGCAGACGCCCCGGCCGACTGGGAAGCCTGAACTCCCTGAGCGGCACCTTGTGCGTTCCCCTGCACGCCTCCCTGAGGTGCGGGCTGGACCGGTACTCCCTGAGCGGGGATCCCTTGCTGAACTGGCTGTGCGGCAGGCTGGACCGGCATCCCCTGTGCCGCCATTCCCGGCTGCTGGTAGACGACTCCGCCTGCGTAACCGGCCTGCATCGGCATCATACCCGGCTGGACTCCCTGCATCGGCATCATCCCAGGCTGCTGGTAGACGACTCCGCCTGCGTAACCGGCCTGCATCGGCATCATACCCGGCTGGACTCCCTGCATCGGCATCATACCCGGCTGCTGGTAGACGACTCCGCCTGCGTAACCGGCCTGCATCGGCATCACTCCCGGCTGAACGCCCTGCATCGGCATCATCCCAGGCTGAACGTTCTGCTGCATTCCAGCTTGCGGTCCAGCTTGCATTCCAGCTTGCGGTCCAGCCCCAAACGGCGAAGCCATTCCCGGCGAGACGGCAGCGGCTGCAGATGACTGCGCAGGAGCAGGGTGCTTGGCATCGTAGTCCGCTTTGTATCTGGGATTACAGAGGCAATTCCGCGCGATCTGGAGTTCAGTCCGCATCTGATTCCATTCCGGGAAATGGTCGCCGGGACCGGCCTGATCCAGTTTAGAGACCATCTGTTCAATGCGTTCCGTGATTTTAGAAACGTTTGATTCGCCGTGCGGTAAACCAAGCAATTCGTAGTACGTGTCCGGCTTTTCTTTGCCAGCCAGACCAAACCAATACGAGTAAGGATTGAATGCGCTCACTGTTCTGTCTCGGGATGATTGAAGGGTACGTGTTGACGGGAAATTTAAAAAAATGGAAAAAGCGTGAATGAATCACACTCTCACACTCTTTTCTTCATTATATCGTACGTTGGATTTTGTGCAAGCCGTTTTTTCGTGAATTTTCCATCTTTTTCAAACTTTTTCGGAAATTTCCAGAAAAGTTACGATTTTTTCGATGATCTGGTCTGGTGTCACGCCGCGTGCATCTGCGGAAAAGCGCGTCTGGATCCTGTGCCGGAGGACGGGGTACGCCAGGACTCGAATGTCTTCGCGCTCAACAGTGAGCCGTCCGTGCAGGACCGCTCTTGCGCGTGCTCCGAGCAAAAGAGCCTGACCGGCACGCGGTCCCGCGCCCCACGCTGTGTACTCCCGAATGTAGGCCTGCAGTTCCGCTGCGGTTTTCGTTCTCGCACCTGAACCGGATCTTGATCCGAAACCTGCTTTCGTACCGGCACCCACTTTTGCTCCTGGACCCGTTCTTATTGGGTCTCCGACCGCACTTTCTTCACACTCCGGCCGAGTCGCCCGGCAGATGTCCAGCGCGTATTCGGCAACTGGTCCTGAAACGGGCACGCGGCGGACCAGATCCATAGCGTCAAGGAGCTCTTCCCGCGTCAGGACCGGCTCGATCTCCGTACGGCGAGTACCGGTCGTCTGAAGCAAAATATCCAGTTCATCCTGGCGAGTTGGGTACGTCACGCGGCTTTTGAACATGAATCGGTCCAATTGAGCTTCGGGAAGCGGGTAGGTCCCTTCCTGTTCGATCGGATTTTGAGTCGCGAGGACAAAAAAAGGCGCTGGAAGAGGGAAACGCCGGCGTCCTGCCGTAACTTGGTGTTCCTGCATCGCCTCCAGAAGTGCCGACTGAGTACGCGGCGGAGTCCGGTTGATCTCATCCGCGAGCAGGATGTTCGTGAAGACCGGGCCTTTCAGAAAGTGCATCGCACCGCAGTCTGTGGAATGACCGCGGGCACTTCCTGCCGTCACTTCCGCCGCTTCCGCTGCCTCTGCTGCCTCTGCTGCTTCTGCTGCTTCCGCTGCCTCTGCTGCTTCTGCCGAAAACTGTGCCGGACGGAAGATCTCGCTCCCCGTGATGTCGCCAGGCATCAGGTCCGGCGTGCACTGGATCCGCTGGAATTCTAGTGAAAGCGTCTCTGCTAAAGTGCGCACCATCAGCGTCTTGCCAAGCCCCGGCGCTCCCTCCAGAAGACAGTGTCCGCCCGAAAGAAGTGCGATGAAAAGTTCTTCAAGGATCGCCGTCTGGCCTACGATGACCCGGGAGGCCTGATCCAGAAAACGAACGTAAAGGGAATGGATCTTTTCGATGGATCCGACATCATTCATGGGAAGATCTCCATTGAAATCGCGGGGAAACTGCAAATGAGGGGAAGTTCAGCGGCGTTCTCTGTGGGTAAGCTCCGGCGCAAACGCAGGCAGACAAACGGCAACGTAATCCGCTCCAGATCCTTCCGGAGAGGAGTACTGGACCTGCTCGCCTGCCGGGACGAAAACCGCCTGATCTTCCCGGACGATGGTGACGGAACCGTCTTCGGACGTAAGGTAAAGTGCGCCGCGGAGGACGAGCGTGAATTCGTCAAATTCCGGACGCTGAGGCGGTTCGCTCCAGCCGGCGGCACTCGTCAGACGCGCGATGCTCACGCCGGTGTCTCCGCTGCTGATGCGGCCAAAAAATTCAGAGATCGTCATCGTATCATCTGGAAAACGGGTCGGTTTGGAAATGAGTTTGGGCATTTTCTGGGCTTTTCTTGTTTGAGGAAACTGGAACGCGGCGGAGCACAGACTCGCTCCGGAGCATTTTCCAAAATGCCGCCAGACCAGTCTGCTTCAGAGCTCTGCCTGCTTCAAAGCTCTGCCTGCTTCAAAGCTCACTCTGCGTTGGGCTCTCGTGCTCTTCATTTTATCCGAAATCGCGTTTTTCTGCAAGTACCCGAGGGAAAATTTTTTCAAAAATGCCTGCCTTGGTCTGTACTGAAGCTCCTGAAACGCTCAGGACCGCTTGACAGAAAAATTTTTGCAAGTAAAATGAAAGGAAAGTGTTGATTTCCGTTTTCCATCCTCATTTTATCATCAAACCGCCGCCCAAAATCATCGCCATGAAACGCTGGATCCTGAAAATCGCCGTTTTTTCCTGCTTCATTTACCTTTTTCATGTCGGAAACGCCCATCATGCCGTCCGGGAATGCGTTTTAGCGCTCGACCCGTTCCTCTTCCTCTCCAACTACAGCACGGGCACCGTTTCGCTTGCTGGTCCGATCGTACTGGCTGTGGGACTGATCGCGCTCCATTTATGCCTTGTGAAACGCCGTCTTTTCTGCCGATCTCTCTGCCCGCTCGGATTTCTGCAGGACCTCCTTCGGGCAGTACGGAGCCGGGCTCTGAAACTTTTCGGAAAACTTTTCGGAAAACTTTTCGGAAAACTTTTCGGAAAACGTTTCGGAAAACGGCCGGTCCGGAGTGCGGCGCGGATGCGGATCTTTCAGCCGATCGGCATCGTGCTGGCGCTGGCGACTTTCGGAGGGATCTTCTGGGGCGGATTCACCTTTCTCTGGCTCGATCCGATCGTGATCGCGGACGGTGCGCACTACACGTCCTGGTGCCGTTGGCTGCTTGCCGGGATCTTGCTGAGCGTCCTCTTTTTTCCGCGTCTTTGGTGCTTTTTTCTCTGTCCGTGCGGCGGGATGCAGGAACTTCTCTGGCTCGCGGCTTCTCCCGTTCGCCAACTCGTGAAGTTCATGAGATCAGCTCTCTCGCGTGACCGAAACGGAGAAAACTCCCCGAACGTACCGGCAGATCCGCAGAGTGTGCCGACCGATCCGCTGAGATCTGCCGGACGCCGGCGGTTTTTTCAGACTGCCGGAGTCCTGGCGGCCAGCGCACTTGCGGTCGGTGTTTTGCGGAAAGTCCTGCAGGACACGCTTGCGAAAACGTCAGACTTCTTCGTGCGTTTCCGGCCTCCGGGAGCCGTTGGGGAGCGCGATCTCCTGATCCGCTGTACCCGCTGCGGAAAATGTGCCGGTGTCTGCCCAACACACCTGATCGAAACGGTCAACGATTGGGCGAAACCGCAGATTTACGGAACTCCGACGCTGAATTTTGACGGCGAGGGATCTGAAGATGGACGCTTTTGTGAGGAAAACTGCACGCGCTGCACGGAAGTGTGCCCCACCGGTGCGCTTCGGTACGTTCCGCTCGAAGAGAAAAGCTCGCTCAAGATCGCAGAGTGCCGATTCCAATACGACCTCTGCCGGCGTTTCTTTCAGATGGAGTGCTCGATCTGTCTTCAGGCGTGCCCTTACGGTGCGCTCGAAGAGATCTGGTCGGACGAAGTCTACGCAAAGATCCCGTCCGTCGCCTCAGACCTGTGCGTCGGCTGCGGAAAATGCGCGGCTGCCTGTCCGGGAGAGCCGATCATCCAGCTCGATCCGGAAACAGGTTTCCCGGTCGGTTTGGGAGCTGGGATCCAGACGAAAGACGGAGTGTGCGAGACCACGGGAAAAAAGGCGCTGACGATGCACTCTCTGCGTGAAACGGAGAAAATGCCGCGAGAAAATTAAGGACATCTGAAAGCTGCGCTCGCAAAACGATCCGTGTGGGGGATCCGATCCGCGGGTATCAAGAGTTCACTAAAGAGAAGCAGAAATAGGAGCGGACCCGAAAATTCAGACCAAAGCAGTAATTTCTAAAAAAAGAGGGCACCGCTGCGCCCTTTGAGTTCGTGTTGCTTGAGAAAAGCGTACTGGCAAGAGCGGCAGGATGCCTGGGACGACTTGAGGTGGACGAACTGGGAAGCTATCCAGCGTTACCTGAACAGCATTCCTTATTCCACATTCCACTCGGAAGAAGGCACCTAGGAGGTAACTCTTGAATTCGGGAGGATGCAGCTTGCAAGACCAGCCGCGATGCAGAGTACCGCGGCTGGAAGGCAGCCATGAATCCACCAGATCCCTTTTTCTGCAAGCATATCTGCAACCGGAAGCAGCGGAAGGCAGGCAAGGAACGTAAGAATGACAAGCGTAGAAGCCGCTGCCGAGGCTGCCAGCCATGTGCACTTTCTACGCGAAAAATACAGTCTGAAAAGAAAAATAAAACCAAGAAACATGGGCAGCCAAACGGCGGCAATAAATCGCCAGCTGCAATCAGTAATAAAGCATGACCAGGTACAACCTGTAAAATAATAGCCAAACAACAATGTCGGGCACAGTAGAATTCCATTCCACAACACTTTCAAAACTTTCTCTTTCATCTCAATTCTCCTTTTTCTGAAAGTTCCAAAACTGAAAACCCTACGTCCTGTTATATGCCCCAAAAGACGCGGGGTTTTAAGTCTCTATTAATAGAACGCAGAGGTGTTACAGAAAGTTCAGAGATCCATGAAAAAGAGGACTTCTTCCCCAAAAGTAATGGCTGCCAAGCGGTATGAGCCATAAAACAGAAAGTTAAAAGGTCCACTCGACTTCGTTTCCTAAGAATTTCAAAAATTTTTTCGTGCGTTCTTGACAAAAGCAGGAATCTGTATTAAAATGTGAGAAAGTTCAGGAGTGAGATCCGGTTTGCATAAAAAAGGAGAATTTTTGATGAAGACGGCAATCGTGACGGGCGGCGCACGCGGGATCGGACGCGGGATCGCAGAGCATCTTATTGCGGAAGGCTGGAGTCTCGCACTTTGCGGCTCAAAACCGCTTGAAGATCCATCGGTCTCTCAGGCCGTTGAGGAGATCGCGTCCCTCGGAGTTTCACAGACAGTGCCTCCCAAAGTCCGCTACTTCCAGTGCGACGTTTCCGATCCGCAGGCTCGTGAGGCGATGCTCTCCGGCGTGGATGCGGAATTCGGGACGGTCCATCTTCTCGTAAACAATGCGGGTGTGGGAGCGCGTGTGCGTGCCGATGTGCTCGATATGACGGAAGAAAACTACGAATGGCTCATGAAGATCAATCTTCAAGGCCCCTTTTTCCTCACGCAGGCCGTCGCTCGGAGAATGATCGCGGCTCGCGAAGCGGGGGAAACGGCTCCGTTCGCAGTCATCAACACTTCCTCCATCAGCTCGACGGTCGCGTCGGTCAGCCGCGGTGAGTACTGCATTTCCAAGGCAGGGATCTCCATGGCAACGAAACTCTGGGCGGTGCGTCTGGCAGAACATGACATTCAGGTCTACGAGATCCGACCGGGAATCATTAAAACGGACATGACGGCGGCCGTCACGGAAAAGTATGACCGACTGATCGCGGAGGGACTGGTGATCCAGAACCGCTGGGGATATCCTGACGACATTGGCCTTGCTGCTGCGATGCTTGCCCGCGGGGATCTGCGATACAGCACAGGCCAAGTCATCATGGTGGACGGCGGGATGCTCATCGAGCGTCTTTGAAAAAATCGGACAGTCTGAAATAAAAAATGCGAAACGAGAAGGCGAAAATGAAAGACGCACAGAGCGAAAATCGTTCGGAAATTTTGCCAAATAAAGAAACGGACGTTTTTTCCGTGGATCTTACGGAAGATTTTGCGGAAGCCGTCGCAGAGAGTTTTGCGCAAAGCCTCGCCGCAGAACTGACGGATACGCTGCCCGCGGAAACGGAGACCGCGACGGAAACGGAGACCGCGACGGAAACGGAGACTGAGCCGGAAACGGAGACCGCGACGGAAACGGAGACCGCGACGGAAACGGAGACTGAGCCGGAAACGGAGACTGAGCCGGAAACGGAGACTGAGCCGGAAACGGAGACTGAGCCGGACGCAGCCGCGGCATTCAAGGAGCGTGAGACGGCGGGATCGAGATCCTCAAATTTGGCCGATTGGGAGCTTGAGGAAAGCGGAAACGAGCTGCGTGTCGTGCGGTATCTCGGAAAGGGAGGGAACGTCCGCATTCCGAAAGGGGTCACGACGCTGCCGAAAACGCTTTTTCAGAAAGTTCCGGAACTGGAATCGATCCAGTTTCCATTCAGTCTCTCGCACATTCCCGCCAATCCCTTCGCATTTTGTCCGAAACTGAAAAAAGTGGAGCTTTCAGGATCGCACCCGTATTTTCGAATGGAAGGCAAAGTCCTTTTTTCGCAGGACGGTCGGACTCTCATTGCTTTTTTGGATCGGGATGCAGGATCGTACGAGATCCCTAAACGCGTCTGTGAGATCGCGGAATTGGCATTTGGAAACTGCGGGAAACTGCGCACGCTGACGTTTCACAAAAACGTGCAGAAAATCGGGCTGGGCGCATTTTTGAACTGCTCGGAGCTTCTGATCTGCGCGCCGAAGGACTCCGAGGCCCTGAAATGTGCGAAAAAACGCGGAATTCGGCATCGTGCGATCCTTGACGAGCCGGAAGAGTCCGGGATCCTGGGCGCTCTGGAACGTTCCGCTTTGGGACAGTCTGCTCTTGGGCAGTGGATCCGTGAGAAATTCGAAGAGCAGGACTGAAAAGCGTGCGTCCAAACGGGGAACTTTCATGAAGAGCGTAAATTCGAAAAATTCGGAACACGACAGCGCCTTGCAGCTCCTCGCGCAGATCGCGCAGGCAGGATTGAGCCGGACTTTTCTGCTGATCGGTCCAGACAGTCTGTCGAAAACGGAGTGGGTCCGCACCTTTGCTTCCCGAAAAAAGACGCCCCTGATAGAGATCCCGTGCGGAACAGCTGCGGATCGCCGACTGGAAGAACTGGCATTTGCGCAGGAAACGGCCGGCCTCCTTTTGCTGAAAGACGTTGAGCTGCTGGATCTCGGTGCACAGCGGATCTTACTTCACCTGCTGGAACGCGGATCGCAGGTCTGTTTTGCACAGACTGGAACGGAACTCGCGGAAAGGGTGAAGGACGGCTCGTTTCTTCCAGAGCTTTGGGCCGTTCTGAGTGCGTGGACGTTTGCGTTTCCTCCCCTTACGGCAAGACAGGAAGACTTTCCGGAACTCCTTGAGAACGAGTTTGCGCGTTGGTCGGCCAGATCCGGGATCCAGGTCGCCTTTGAAGAAAGCGCACTGCAGAAGTACCTCCGATTCGCCGTTTCAATGGAGGCGGTCTGGCGCGGCGATCTGCGTGACCTGCGCGGAAGCGTCTCCCGAATGGCTGCGTTGGCGGTCCTGAAGCACGGCGGAAGCACGCAGCATGAGGAGGGAATGCGTGAGGAGGGAATGCGTGAGGAGGGAATGCGTGAGGAGGGAATGCGTGAGGGGGGAATGCGTGAGGGGGGAATGCGTGAGGGGGTGATCTCTGCGGAGATCGTGCATGGCGAGCTTCAGTACCTGCGCGGTCTTTGGGCTGGTGAACCGCCGGTGATCCGTGAATCCGCGGGCGAGCAGGCTTCCGAAACGGCTCGAAAGATCCTCGGTGAGGAACGCTGGGATGGTCTGGACCGATTTGCGAAGGCACAGCTGGCGGACGTGCTGCTGGTCTGCCGGCAGGCTCAAAGTCTTTCCGAAGCCGGCCGCGTGCTCTTTTCCTCCTCTCGGCTTGAAAAAAGCACGACGAACGACACGGACAGGCTAAGAAAGTACCTTCTGAAATTTGGGATCACGTGGAATGAGATCCAAAATGCGCAGACGGAATTAACGGGATCCTGAGTGCGCCAACGGAGCAGACCGCGTTCAGAGTGCGCCAACGGAGCAGACCGCGTTCAGTGTGCGCCAACGGAGCAGACCGCGTTCAGAGTGCGCAGACGGAGCAGACCGCGTTCAGAGTGCGCCAACGGAGCAGACCGCGTTCAGAGTGCGCCAACGGAGCAGACCGCGTACTCCGCAGTTCACACTTTCCTTTTTTTGCGTGCCGTTCCGTTTTCGGGATGGCGCCGAAAACGATTTTTTTGTTTCTTCGCGCAGGTCTCCAAGCGGATGGAGCCTGCTGTTTTTGATTTTCCTGCCTTCCTGCCAAATTTGCGAGTGAGAAATGGATCAAGTTTTGAGATTTTTTGGAATATTGTTGTTTGGGACGGTGTTTCTGTTTACGAGCGGTACTTGGTGCCGTGCGGAGGCGGTCTCTTCTGAAAACGTTTCGGCAGAGACGCTTTTTCAGATCGGATCTCCGGACTATTCGAGTGCCGAATTTGCGCATCATGTTCGATTTGAGGACTTTTTTGGGAAACCAGACGAGCCGGTAGTGAATTACGTCGTGGGACGGGATCGACCGCGAAACTGGACTCCCACTTTGTGCAGTACGCGCGATTTCCACAATGCGGGGCATGCGTTCTCCGCGCGGATCGAGTTTGAGTCACCGAAGACGGTGGACGTTCCGCTTTACCTCATCACGGCAATGTGCTACGGGCATCCGACCGAGCCGTCTCTGCTTCAGTTGACGGTGAACGGGACGCAGCTTGAACCGATGCGTGTGGTTCCCGGTCAGGAAGGTTTCCCTCCGTTCGACCCGCAGGTCCACGACGGCTGGCCGTCGCACATTGCGCTCCCGATCCCCGCAGGTCTGGTGAAAGCTGGACAGAATGAGATCCGGATGAAGATCTTTGACGGAAGCTGGATCCACTTTGACTATCTTGCGCTTCGGACGCAGCCGGAACCTCTGGCACTTGAGCGGCGCTCAGAAATGCTGGCGAAAGCACGAGCGGCCGGCGGTCCCATGGAAGACGTAAAGGAGCTCCTTTTCGCGGTGCGTCAACCGAGCTTTGACGGACACTGGTACGCCAATTTCGGGTACTATGCGTGCGATACGAATGCGTTTCCCTTTCCGCTCGGAGGAGGCGGGGCGCTTCGGATCCTGGATCTGGAAACCGGAGAAGTCCGTACTCTTTTTGAGGACCCGCAGGGCAACATTCGCGATCCGCAGGTCCACTACGACGCCCGAAAGTGCATTTTCTCCTACCTGAAAGCCGGCACGCGGCACTACCATCTCTACGAGATCAACCTGGACGGTACGGGTCTGCGTCAGTTGACCGACGGGAATTGGGACGACATTGAACCGACGTACCTTCCCAACGGTGACATCGTTTTTCCCTCGAGCCGCGCGAAACGGTGGGTCCAGTGCTGGCTGACCGGCGTGGCGAATCTTCACCGATGCGGTCCCAACGGCGAAGATGTGCGTCCGATCTCCTCCAATCCGGAGCAGGAAAACACTCCGTGGGTCCTGCCGAACGGGCAGCTCCTCTACATGCGGTGGGAGTACATTGACCGTTCCCAGGTCCACTACCACCACCTCTGGACTGCGAATCCAGACGGAACGCGTCACCAGATCTTCTACGGAAATCAGACGCCTGGGATCTGCATGCTCGGAGCGAAACCGATCCGCTACCGAAAAGACGTTCCGCCGGAAGAACGAAAATTTGAAGTCTGCGCGACCTTTTCGCCCGGCCACGGTATGAGGGAACATTACGGAGCCATCGCGCTGGTCGATCCGCGGAAAGGACCCGATGCGCCGGAAGGTGCGAAGCAGGTCTCTGTGTCGCAGTGGGAATTTGCGGATCCGTGGGCATTCAGTGAGGACTGCATCCTGTGCGTTTCGCGTTCTCGGATCGTTTTGATGGACGGCGAGGGACGGCTCTGCCCGGTCTACACACTTCCGCAGGAGGAAGCTGACCGGAAATTTTACGTCGCGGACGTTCAGCCGATCATCGTGCGGGAACGCGAACAGCTCATCGCCGACGTAACGGACCGGACGCAGAAAACGGGAACACTCGCCATGGCGAACATTTACGAGGGACGGCAGATGAAGGATCTGGCTCCCGGAACGGTGAAGGAACTGCTCGTGATGGAACCGCTTCCGATCCCCGTCCATTTCAACGGCGGGATGATGAGCGTTTCCTCCGGCGGGACGTTTGCACTGACGCGCATTCTCGGAACGGTACCCGTGAATGAAGACGGCTCGGCTTTCATGGAACTTCCGGCGATGCGCTCCCTTTTCTTCATCGCGCTGGACGGGGAAGGAAAAGCCGTGAAGAGGATGCACAGCTTCACGACGCTCATGCCGGGTGAAAATGCCGCGTGCATCGGCTGCCATGAGGACCGGACCATGACGCCGACTCCGCAGGACCGACTTCAAATGATGCGCGCGATGCAGCAGCCGCCGGCGAGACCGAAACCGGTGGAAGGCGTTCCGGAACTTTTCGACTACTTCCGCGACATCGTGCCGATCTGGGAGCGCCACTGCGTCGAATGCCACAATGAGGACCAGCGCGGCGGCGGGATCTCGCTGGACAGCGACCTGCGGCCGGGTGAATTCGTGGAATCGTATGCCGTTTTGAGTTGGAAAGGATTCTTGGGCGACAATCGCAACCGTCCGATGAGTGATTTCAAACCGTACGAGATCGGAAGCTGCGCGAGCCGTCTGATGCAGATCGTGGAGGCCGGCCATCCCGATGCAGAAGGCAAGCCGCGTACGAACGTGAGTCCGGAAGAGAAACGCACGATCCGTTTTTGGCTCGAAGCGGGCGCAAATTACGCCGGGACGTACGCCGCTAACGCGAGCGGTTCGCTGATTTGGTACTATTCGCCGTACGGACAGGATGGCCGAGAGGTCGGTTCGGTGCCGACGCCGGTGAATTCCTGGCCGGAAACGCAGGCAATGGCGGAAGTCGTCCGAAGAAGATGCGCCTCCTGCCACGCCGATTCGGAAAACTGGCCGTTCCGGCTTCCGGAAACCATGGTGCACCAGGGACTGAAATTCAACGTGAACTGGGTCTTTAATCTTTCCAAGCCGGAAATGTCGCGGATGCTGCGTGCGCCGCTAAGTGCTGAGGCCGGCGGGCAGGGGCGATGCCGGGTGCGCGGTGAAGACGGGAATTGGGCAGGGCCGGCAAACGTTTTCCAGACGAAAGAGGATCCGGACTACCAGACGATGCTGCGCGGGATCGAGCGGGGAAGGGAGTACGTTACCGGAACCGAAAGCACGCATTTCAGCATCCGCCCGTTCTATCCGAACCCATGGTACGTGCGCGAAATGCAGCGTTACGGAGTCTTACCGGAAGATTACGTGCCCGGAACGCCGATCGATCCGTACGAGACCGACCGGAAGTACTGGGAACTGCTTCAGAAACCGTAGAAAAGAGCCTTTCGTTGAGCGCGGTCGTTGAGCTCGGTCGTTGAGATCGGTCGTTGAGCTCGGTCGTTGAGCTCGGAAGCGCGTTGAAAGCCCCTCCGCCTTCCTTTTTTTGAGGGGGGAGGGGAACTTTGGAATGCGCTGCCGAGAGTTCAGTTTTCCAATGCCTGCTTCACGACCGCACGCATTCGGGCCAGCGGCGGAGCAGTTTGGGTGAATCGCTCAAACTGAAGTCCCGCCTGCTTCACGAACATTTGGAGTCCATTGACGGTTGCGCAGCCTTTCTCTTTCGCAGAACGGATGAAAAGCGTTTCCTCCGGATTGTAGACAGCATCGAAACAGATGTGCGAGGGACGCAGACGGTTCGGATCCCAAGGAGACGCATCCGCGTTCGGTGACATTCCGATCGGAGTGCAGTTGACGAGAAAGTCGGCCTCCTGTTCGTGACGCGCATTCCAGTCCGCAGTCTGCGTTTCAAATCCGTCCAGTGCGAGCCTTTCCGCAAGTGCCTGTGCTCTGGAGAGATCGATGTCGGTGAGGATGAGCTTTGCTCCGCGCCGCGCCAATCCGATCGCAAGCGCTTTTCCGACGCCGCCGGAACCAAGGATCAGCGCGGTCTTTCCGAGGATGGGCTTTGCGAGGATCGCGCCGGTCTTGGGATCGTCCAGCGGTTCCGTCCAGCCATCTATGTGATGCGGTCCCGGCACGGAAAGGGTTTCCGCGAAACTGCTCATGGCGGCCTGGTAGTCCGTGTTCGTTCCCTCGGAAGATCCGTCCGGCCCCCAGAGGACCGTGTTGCACGCAGCGATGAGCTTCACCGAAGTGTCGACGGAATCGAGCAGCGGAATGACCTTTTCCTTATGCGGGATCGTGACGCTCAAGCCGCGCATTTTCAGGACTTTGGGAGCTATTTCCATGAAGGCGTCCAGATCCTTTGGCGGAATGCGGAGCGGAAGGTAAACGCGGTCGGGAAGACCATTTTCGATGAACGCCGAATTGTGGATGAGCGGACTCATGGAGTGCCCGACCGGATCCGCGATGACGCCGAAGACTTCCGTTTCTTCCGTGAGTTCCTCGGCACGGTAGAGCGAACGCATTTCCTCCCAGGAGATCATTCCAGGAGCGACGGCTTCCTGCGCGTTCGGCGCACAGTAAGTGAACGGAGAGCCAAGAGCCTGGCAGAGGATCCGGCTCGGTTTGCCCATTTCACCCATGCAGAAACCGACGACGGGGACTTTTGCGTTTCGTTTTCGTTTCACCAGATCGAGCATCCGCAGTGAGTCCATCGGAGTCTGGGCCATGCACGCGAGCTTCACGACGTCCGCGTCCTGCGAGGCAAGCCGGTCGTAGAGGGCGTCCAGATCTTCCGGCGTTTTGACGAAATCGTGGAAACTGACCAGACGTTTGGCCGTCCCTGTACGCGGAAGTTCCGCAGCGGTCCCGTCTTCCAGATCGACGTACTCGGCCCCCGAATTCATCGCGGCGAGGAGGAGCTGACGGCGTTTTTCCTCCGTTCCGCAGAAAACTCCGCCGTCCTCGGCCTTCCGGACCGTCAGGATGACTTTCGCGATGCAGTTCGACAAAAGTGCCGTAATGTCCGGAGTTTCCTGAAGATGGTCGAGGCGGAGTTCCGCAAGAGTAAGTCCTTGGCTGGTCAAAGAGTGACAGTCCGAGATCATTTGGCGGTGGGTCGGACGCGCAATGGTCACGCAAATCATGGAAAGTCCTTTCAATTTGAAATGAACCGAAGTCCATCGGAGCGAAACGATGGAGAAAATTTTAAGGGAACGAACTCCCTTGGACCGTTTTTCCACATTTTAGCACTTTGGCGGTTTCTGTCAAGGCGGATCCCCGGACATTCGCAGACTTTTACGGACTTTTTGTGCTCTCCGTGCAATAAATCGCCATGAGTGTCCGTTAGAAAAAATGATCGTGAAGAAAGAAATAGAAAAAAAGTAAAGAAAAGGAAAGAAAAGTAGAGAAAAGGAGACTTTATGCCGCTCTAAAAACGTGTGACGCGGCACGAAGGATCTTTTGTTCAGTCAGGAGTCGATTCATGAAAGAGCGGGTTTCGGATACATTTGGACGGCGCGATTTTTTGGCGCGGAGTCTTGCCGTCATGGCCATTTTCCTGCATGGCCGCACAGAGGCGTCTGAAAAGCGTGAACCAAACGGCAAGTCCGCAGACCGAAGTGCCTGGGAACTGGACGACGGAAACCAGCCGCGAAACGAGATCGATCGAGCGGTACTCGCGGAACTGGCTCGAAAAGGGATCCCGCCGGCGCGGTTGGCTTCCGATGCGGTTTTTCTTCGGAGAGTCTATCTTGACGTGGCGGGGCGTGTGCCGAGTTTGGAGGAGGCGCGTGCGTTTCTCAACGATCAGGATCCGGAGAAACGCAGCCGTCTGATCGATGCGCTGCTTGAAAGTCCGGCCTACGCGGACCTCTGGACGATGCGGTGGGCGGATCTATTGCGCGTGAAGGCGGAATTTCCGATCAATCTTTGGCCGCACGGAACGGCAGTCTATTTTCGATGGATCCACGACTGCGTGCGTGAAAATGTACCGTACGATTCATTCGCGCGTCAGCTTCTCATGGGGCAGGGCAGCTGCTTTCGAGAACCCGCGGCAAATTTCTATCGGGCGGTAGAACGGCGGGAACCGGTAGAGCTTGCATCGGCGGCAGTCTTGACTTTTCTGGGGGAACGGCTTGAGCTGTGGCCGGAGAAAGAGCGGGAAAACGCCGCAAAATTCTTTTCCCGTGTTGCGTTCAAGGGGTCTGCGCAATGGAAGGAAGAGATCGTCTTCATGGATCCCAGACCGCTGGAGGATCCGCTTTTCATCTTCCCTGACGGCACGCAGAAGAACGCCGGACCTGGTCAGGATCCGCGAAAACTTTTTGCGGATTGGCTGATCCGTCCTGAAAATCGCGGTTTTCGGCGTCAGATCGTGAATCGTCTCTGGTTTTGGCTCATGGGCGTGGGGATCATCGACCCGCCGGATGACCTTCGGGAAATGTATGCCGATCGTCAGCCGGTTCCGTATCCCGGCGGTCTGAATCCAGCTGTAGTTCCGATTCTTTTGGAAGTTCTGGAGCAGAAGCTCGTCTCGTCGGGCTGGGACCTAAAGGAAGTGCTCCGTTTCATCTTGAATTCGCGGACGTACCAGCAGTCTTCCTTCCCGCATGAAAGCGTACCGGAAGGGGCCGATCCAGAGAAAGAGCTTGCCGTCTATCCCATTCGGCGACTTGAGGCGGAGGTGCTTCTGGATCTTTTTCGGGATCTTTTCGGAGTGCGGATCTCGTACGTGAGCGAAGTTCCGGAGCCGTTTTCCCACATTCCGAATCGGATCCGGACGGTGGAGCTTTACGATTCGGGCCTGACGGATCCGTTTCTTGAAATGTTCGGACGTGCGACGCGGGACAGCGGGTTGACGACGGACCGAAATTTCGGGATCACGGAAGCGCAGCAAATGTTTTTGATGAACTCAAACGAAGTCAACGACTGGATCACGAAATCGAATTTGGGCCGAAATGTACAGAATCGCGGCAGGGATATCCGGAAGCTGAAATGGAAAGAGCCGGAACGCTATGCCCGTCAAATGAAGGAGTGGTGCGCGAATCTTTGGCTCCGGCTCCTTTCACGCTGTCCGACGGAAGGAGAACTTGCGCAGTTTGCCGAGCTGATGGAAAAAAATGCCCAGGAAGAGATCCTCTGGATCCTCGTGAATTCCCGTGAATTTCTCTGTCGGCACTGACTGGGCGGAACCAAAAAACGGAACCAAAAAACGGGATCGAGAAAACGGGATCGAGAAAACGGGATCGAGAAAACGGGATCGAGAAAACGGGATCGAGAAAACGGGATCGAGAAAACGGAATCGAGAAAACGGGATCGAGAAAACGGGATCGAGAAAACGGAATCGAGAAAACGGAATCGAGAAAACGGAATCGAGAAAAAGGAATCGAGAAAAAGGAAATGCGAAAAATGAATGAAGAAAGAAAGGGAAAGAAAATGCTCGATCGGCGTCGGTTTTTGAGTGTGTGTGCGGGCGGATCGGCGATTTCGTGCGGACTTCCGTATCTGGTGTCATCGGAGACGGCGAATCCGGCGAATCCAGCGAATCCGGCGAATCCAGCGGTCTCTGCGGGTGCGGCGGAAACGGTTTCGTTTTCGGTGATGAAACCTGGAAAAGCAAAGCACGTGATCCAGATCTGGATGTGGGGCGGTCCGAGTCATTTGGAGACATTTGACCCGAAACCCGGCGCAGGGCCTGCGTACTGCGGAACGTGGGATTCACCGCTCGTGACGAATGTGCCGCAGATGGAGATCAGTCAGTCGCTTCCGGAACTTGCGCGCTGTGCGGATCTTTACTCGTGCATTCGTTCGATGACTCATGAAACGAACCATCACGAAGTAGCTGCGTATCGGATGCAGACGGGCCGAATGCCGGGCGAGAAGGTCTTTCCGAATCTTGGCGCGGTGATCTCGAAAATGCGGGGATACGATGCCGGTTACGATTCACCGATCCCTCCGTATGTCGTCCTCACGACGGGGCAGGGCCGTTTCTCGGAATCGGGATTTCTTGGGTCGCGCTACAAACCGTTCATCTCGGGCGGAGATCCTTCCAAAACGCCGTTTCTGGTTTCCGGGTACATTCTGCCGGGGATCGATCAGGCGCGTCAGGCAAGACGCCAGGAATTGCTGAACGGTCTGGATTCCTGGGGAAATGCTCACGATGGTCACAGAGTGCTGGATGATGTTCTGTCTGCCCGTCAGAATGCGTTTCAGCTCATTTCCGGAACGGCTTCGGAGACGTTTGACCTTGGAAGAGAGCCGGAGGCGGTCCGCGATGCCTACGGACGAAACTGGTTTGGGCAGTCCTGCCTGATGGCCCGGCGTCTCGTGGAGCGCGGCGTGCCGTACATTACGATCAACTATCGGGGATGGGATACGCATAAACGCCACTTTGAGACCCTGACTCGACGCCAGCCGGAATGGGATGCCGGACTCGCAATGCTCCTGAAGGACCTGCGCGACCGGAATCTTTTGGACGACACGATCATCTGGTGGGGCGGAGAGTTCGGAAGGACGCCGAAGATCCAGAGGGAATCTCCGTGGTTCGGCGGACGCGGACATTTCGGCCGGTGCTTCAGCGTCATGCTCGCAGGCGGCGGATTCAAGGGCGGAATGAGCGTCGGAAGGTCGGACGAGACCGGAGAAAACGTAGCGGAGCGTCCTGTTCTGCCGCAGGATCTGCTTGGTTCCATCTACTGGCAGATGGGGATCGATCCGACGGCAAAAATGCCGAATGAAAAAGGATTTGACCTGCCGATCATGGATCCGCCGTCGGAGAACGGCTGGCTTACGGAACTGACGCAAAACTCGTGAGTTTTCGGACTCGGTTTGGTGTGTGTTACGCCTTCGGGCTGGACTTTTGTGCGGGAGACCGCTTCCTTTTTCGTGAATTTCAACGGGATTCCAAATGCGCTTCAAAATGTACGTTAAAATGAACCTGACTCGCCAATTTTTCAGTTTGAAAGACCTTCGCTCTGCCCAGGGCGCGCTGCCGGGATTCTTCCTAGGGATCTGTGCGTGCCTGATTTTTATGGAGAGCGTTTCGGCACAGGCGCAACCGCAGTCGCAGTCCCCTTCTATCGGCTACGTTTATCCGGCAGGCGGTCAGCGCGGGACGACGTTTCGCGTCCTGATCGGCGGACGGAAACTGGACGGCATCGAAAGCGTTTCGTTTTCAGGGAACGGTGTCTCGGCACGCGTTCTGAAGCGGTTTCGGAAAATGGCGATCAACAATCCCGAGGAGGGGATCCCGGCACGTCAGCTTTACGAGGAAGAGTTTGGGCTTTTGGACGTCCCGGAGTCGGAACGTTCGGCAAAACGAGAAGAGCTTCAACGCGCCCGGACTGCCCGTCTTGCGGATCGAGAGCGAACGGAAGAAGAAAAAGCGTACCTGACGCCGGAAATGCTCGCAGACCAGCTGCCGTACTTTGATGAACTCCTAAATCGGCATGAGCCGGAAGATATTCAGCGGGTCTTCTGGGAGTACTTCTTCCCGCGGCCCGAGCGAAAACCAAAGGAAACGCTTTCGCAGGGACTCCTGCTCGAGGTCACGATCGCTCCGGATGCGCCGTGCGGAGACCGGCTTCTTTGGGTGCGGACTCGGAATGCGACGTCATTCCCCGCAGTTTTTCAGGTCGGTGAACTGCCAGAAGTACGCGAGCTGGAGCCGAACGACACGCCGGAGCCGCCGAGTTACTGGGACAATACGAAACGAAAGACCATCCACTGGGTACGGACGCAGCTTCCAGCGCTTTCACTGCCGGTGATGGTGAACGGGCAGATCCGGCCGGGCGACGCTGACCGATTTCAGTTTCATGCAAAAGCGGGAGAACGAGTCGTCCTTTTCCTGCGGGGACGTCATCTGGCTCCCTTCCTCGCAGATGCAGTCCCGGGATGGTTTCAGCCGCTCCTGACGGTCTATGGTCCAGACGGCATGAAAGCGGCATCGGCGGTCTGCTGGAAGAATGATCCAGACCCGGCTCTCGTTTTTAATGTCCCGGAGGACGGCGTATACTGCGCGGAAGTCCAAGATTCCCTTTTCCGCGGGAGAGACGATTTCGTTTATCGGCTGGCGATCGGTACGCTGCCATGGATCGAGGCCGTCTATCCGCCCTGTGTGCAGGAGGGAATGCAGGAAAAAGTTCAGCTTCTCGGCATAAATCTTCCCAATGAAGAGCTGGATCTTTCCAAACTGACTGCCTTTCCGAACTGGGAGGGCGTCCCGATGGCGGAGATCCGGGAACTTGGCGGCCGTTTTCTGCTTCGGCCAATGAGTCTTTGCGTGGAAAAGGAGGCGCCGAAGGAAGCGAAAGCGGTTCAGGACGCGGAATTCCCGTCGGTCTTTTACGGAAAACTCGAAAAGGACGGACAGAGCGCGGATTTCCGATTTTCCGGAAAGGCCGGCGAGCAGATCGTGATCGACGTGACGGCAGGTGCGCTGGATTCTCCGCTCGATGCCCGTCTGGAATTGCGGGACGATTCCGGTGATCTCGTTGCCGAGTGTGACGATCGTGCCGGAGCGGAGGGACCGAATATCGGGCTGCGGACGCACCATGCCGACCCGATCCTGATGGTGACGCTCCCCAAAGACGGTACTTTTACGGTCCAGCTCTCCAATGTGCTCAGTAAAGGGGATCCCGCAAATATTTACCGGATCCGATTTTCACGCCCGGAACCCTCTTTTTTCGTCTTGGCGGATGAGGAGACTTTCGTCTTTTCGCACATTTCGCGAGTCCTGCGTCTGCGCGTATTCCGCGCTCCCGGTTTCGATGCCCCGCTGGAAGTTTTCTCTGAAAGTCCCGATTTTGTCGTGGAATCCGGACGGATCCCAGCCGGCGCGTCCTCTGCGGTCTGCGTCGTGAGGGTCGATCCAAAGATCTGGCCGGAAGGACTGAAAACGGACGGCGATCCAGCGCACTGGGACCATCCGCTGCCTCTGAAAGTCCGCGCAGCCGCAGACGGACCGGAAAACGTTCTCACGCAGCCCGTCTGGGCCTCCGTGATGCGCGAGCAGGCGTTCATCTACTTCCACCAGCTCCCGACACGGCCGCTCACCTGTGCTTTCGTGGGGCAGTGCCGGCGAAACGGAATGGTGCGGATCTCAGACGAGCCGGTAAAAATCGCACTTGAGGGTGAGACTGAACTCCTTTTTATCTCCGACAGCTTCAAGGAACGAAAGGAACTGGAGGGAGTGGATCTGAAGGAGCTGAAGCCCGGAAAATGGCGCGTCCCGAACTACTGGTTCACGCTGATCCCGGAGTGCGAGGGGGTTGAAGTAACGTCGCAGGATTTTTTCGGAAAGTTCCTGAAACTGACGGTACGAGTCACGGATCCGGAAAAAGCGAAACGGAATGAGGTGCTGATCTTCACTTACCAATGGTTTCGTGGGGAACTGGCAGATCCCGAAAATCCGGTCGAGCCGCTCGATGGCCCGCAGCCGCTCAAACCGATCGATCCGAAAAAGCAGCTTCCGGCCCCATTTTGTCTTCAGCCTCTGCCGGTCCGTTGGGAGTGAAGGGCGTACACAAAAAAAGAAAAAAACGAAAAAAGGTTTAAAAAGTTCTTGAAGAGGGAGTCTGAGGGAGGAACAACTTTCAAGATGTTCCTTCCTCACGGCCGCGGCGACATGACGGGCAGCCAGTTTGGGAGGCGTCGCGTCTCGCGTCGCTTTTCAATCAGAGTGTCGCCGCGCGTGGGCCCTTTAGCCAAATTTTAACCACGAAAAGCACAAAAACAGTTTAAAAAGTTTTTGAAGAGAGAGTCTGAGAGGGAAACAATTTTCAAAATGTTTCCCTCTCACGGCCGCGGTCTCTTCACGGGCAGCCAGATCTTTCCCGAAGGGTAAGATCGTGCGTGGGACCTTTTGGGAGGCGTCGCGTCTCGCGTCGCTTTTCAAGCAGAGTGCCGTCGTGCGTGGGCCCTTTAGCCAAATTTTAACCACGAAAAGGACGAAAAAAAACAAAAAAGCACAAAAACAGTTTAAAAAGTTTTTGAAGAGAGAGTCTGAGAGGGAAACAATTTCCAAAATGTTTCCCTCTCACGGCCGCGGTCTCTTCACGGGCAGCCAGATCTTTCCCGAAGGGTAAGATCGCGCG
>SUVI01000038.1 GCA_015062085.1 Planctomycetaceae bacterium | reverse complement strand
TTTCAAAATATTTTCCAAAACCTCTCCTTTTTGTTCCCCGGTCAACGTCCCCAAAAACAGAAAACTTCCTGAAAATCTTTCCGCCCCGGCTTGCGTTTTTCGCAGGATATTTTATATTTAAAGGCGTTCAATGATTTCCGGGACAAAAGAAGATGGGGTCTTCTGCGTTTCCGGAACGGATCCACCTACCCTTTTTCAGGAGAAGATCATGAAATTCCTGCTCCACCTCCTTCTTCCGGCTGTCCTGTTCGCAGCAGCCGCGTTTCAGACGGTCACGCTCACAGCAGCGGAAGTGAAGACCGTCGCTTCGCCGTCCGGCATCGTCAAAATGGACGTCTCGGTCGGCGAGACGCTCACGTGGTCCCTCACGTTCGACGGAAAGACCGTCCTTGCGCCGTCCAAACTCGGACTCACGTTCAAAAACGCGCCGGCACTCGGTGAAATGAAGATCGCGGACTGCTCCGTGAAAACGATCAACGAAACGTGGTCCAACCCGCTTTCGAAAAAAAGCACGTACACAGACCACTGCACGGAAATGACGCTCAAAGTCGCGGAGACAGCCGCACCGAATCGCGAGCTGGTCATGGTCTTCCGCGCGTACGATGACGGTATCGCCCTGCGCTACATCGTGCCGGACCAGGCGGCGCTTCCGGGTGCGTTCGTTTTGACGTCCGACGACACGCAGTTCGCGTTCACCGGCGACTGGACGTGCTGGGCTTCGGACCAGAAAAAGTTCAACACTTCGCAGGAAAAAGAGTTCCCGCAGATGAAGCTCTCCGACATCACGGACGACGCGTTCGCGATCTGCCCTCTGGTGGTCTCGGGCGATTTCGGATACTGCGCACTGATGGAATCGGATCTTCTGAAATGGGCGGGAGCGCAGTTTGCCGCGGTTCCCGGCGGAAATAAAGCAGGCGGACCGTGCACGATCGCAGTGCGTCTTACTCCGCGAGCGGACGGCAACGGCTGCGTTCTGCGCGAAACGGGAGCCAAGTCTCCCTGGAGAGTCGTGACGCTGGGCAAAAAAGCGGTCGATCTGGTCAATAATTCGGGCATCGTCCTGAACTGCGCGACGCCGTGCGTACTGGAAGACACCTCGTGGATCGAAGCCGGCGCGTCCTCCTGGGACTGGTGGTCCGAGGGAAACAAAGTACTGAACACCGACACGCTCAAGGCCCGCATCGATCTGGCGGCTGCGAATGGATGGAAATTCACGACGCTTGACGACCCGTGGTACTTCAACTCCAAATTCCAGTACAAACCGGAGTACCTCACCGACACAGCAAGCGGCTGCGGGACGATCGATCTTCCGGAAGCCTTCGCTTACGCCAAGTCTAAGGGCGTCCGGATCTGCCTTTGGATGCACTACCAGGATTTCGACTTCTGCGGTCACGAACGGACTTTCACCGCCTACGAAAAGTGGGGAGCGGCCGGGATGAAGATCGATTTCATGGATTCGGACAACCAGGAGCGCGTCGAGTGGATCGAAGACGTCGTGAAAAACGCGGCGAAACACCGTCTCATGATCAATTTCCACGGGATGTACAAACCGACGGGCATGGAACGCACATACCCGAACCAGATCACGCGCGAAGGGATCCTCGGAAATGAGTACAATAAATTTGGAGAAGTCACGCCGAAACACTGCGCCACCCTTCCGTTCACCCGCTGGCTCTGCGGCCCCGGCGACTTTACCCCTGGAGGTTTCGTGAACCGTCAGCCCGAACACGCCTACCGGCAGAAAAACCTTCAGACGCCGACCTGCTGCGAGCAGGGTACCCGTGCCCACGCGCTGGCGATGTGCCTGATCACGGATTCCCCGTGCCTGACGATCTGCGACAGTCCGTGGAATTACGCGAACCAGCCGGGTTTCAGCTTCCTGAAAGACATTCCGGCCGTCTGGGATGAAACGGTCGCGGTAGACGGCGAGATCGGGGAGTTTTACCTCCACTATCGGCGCAGCGGCGAGAAATTCTACGCCGGCGCGATCACGAACGCAGACGCACGAGAATTGGCGCTGAAACTCGACTTCCTGAAGCCGGGCAAAACGTACACGGCAAAGATCTTCTGCGACACACAGGAAAGCGGCGGTCCGAACGTGAAAGACGCGGAAAAGATCGCAGTCCTCGAGCAAGAGGTCACCTCCGCAGACACCCTGAGCATCCGCATGGTCCGCAACGGCGGGTGGACGGCGATCTTCACGGAGAAGTAGGCGTTCTTTGCATTCTTTTGCAGTCTGATGCAGTCTGATGCAGTTAAAACGCGCAGGGTTTTCTCTCTGCGCGTTCTTTTTCTGGAAAAAGTCTGTCTTTTTTAGTCTTTTTTTGTGGTTCGCCCCTTTTCATAAAATGAAAAAAAGGGTATGATAGAAAGGAGAACGTCATGAGTATTTTATGGAGGAAACGGAATGAATTCCACTGAGTGGTACGTTAGCGAAAAAGAATCCTTTGAAATCGTTTTGGGATACCTGAATTTTTCATCAGGAGATCCGGCTCCTAAATTTCTTGGAGCTCTAAACAGACTCTGTACCCAACTCGAAGAGCAGCAAGCACTCGAAGATCAGCAAGCACTCGAAGAGCAGCCGGAAACGAAGAAAGTGTCCGCATCCGCGAACGCGTCCCCCGCGGAAAGCGTTCCGCTGCGTCTCTGGTGCCGTCTCGGCGCAGCACTCTGGGAATACCTGGATCAGATCCAGCCGCATTCAGACGTTTTCTCCAACGACACGCAGGTGCGTCAAGCGCTTCAATTCGGTTTCCTGTACTTCTTTCCGGAGTACCGCGTCTGGCACAAAGACCTTCTTTTCCATCAGAAAGACGACATTCTGTTCAATGCGTTTTCGATCGGTCAGGCATTTTACCAGATCCTGAACACGAAAGCCTTTGCATCGGTCGCACCAGACCATTTTCGTTCGCTGGGAAAAAGCGTTCCGGAGCTTCTCCGTTCCTCGGACTCGGACCTTAGGTCTCTTCGCGGCGGGCTTCCAGACGCGGTCGAGCCGGCATTGGAGAAGGTGATCCGTCAGTACGATGATTTCATCGGCTACCGTCCGATCCCGGTGCTTCACTCCCGTCAGAAAATGCAGCCGTACCAGCACGAATGGCTTCATGCCGTCCCGCTCTACATCAAAGAAGCCGGAGTCGTTCACGGTCCATTCCGCAAGATCGTCTCGAAAGCCTTGGAGATCCTTCAGAATACCGACGAATTTCTCCTTGCCGACGCGCAGTTCAATTTTGAAAATCTCGAGGAACTCACGTTTGATCCCCGCGCACTGGATTTTGAGCATCCGGTGAATCGGCGTCTGAACTACCATTTCGGCAGCTGGGACCCACTGCACATCACCCATCGCGGGACCTTCGACCGTTTCGTCCTGATCCAGTCGACCATCCAGTCGATCCTTTCGCGCGTGACGGGATCGTTTTCGGAAGAGTACGACATCCCGCAGGAAGAGCTTGAATTCGAAGCGGCTGCTGTTCTCGCAGGGACGCTCCTGATGGGAAGTGCGGTGAGCGGCTGGGGCCCTGGTGCCAGGACCTCTGCCGATACGTTCTCCTCTCTGCTTCCGAAAGTCGCCAAACTCCGCGATTCCTTCTACCAGCAGCTCCTTGACCAGATCCCGGAATCGCATGCCGCGCGGCTCCGTACAGAGGAAGAGCTCCTTCATCAGCCCTTTGCGGCTGCGCGTCAGTATTTCAACCGGCGTCTTGCGCGTCAGCGGGCGGAACAGTTTCAAAATGTCCAGCTCGCCCGGCTGTACGCCTGGATGGGCTACGAAGAGGCGTCGAACGAAATGATCATGCAGGTCAACGTTCCGTCGTCGCGCATACGCTGCAAAGTCGACTGCCTTCTGACGAAAGCGCACATGGCCATCGACCGCGATCAGACCTGCGACGCGATCCAGTACCTCCACCAGATCGAAGTGCTCCTTCATGAGGGGATCGAGTGCGGCGCATTTCTGGATCCGTGGTTCATTCTGGGATTTGACGGCGAGTATCCGCTCTCATCTTCCGTGGAAGATTCCACACCGGACCAGCGCGTCGATGAAATGACGTCGCTCATCAGCTCCATTTTCTCGCTTTACTCCCGCATCCTGAAAGAAACGGCAGCAAAAGGCCTCAAGAAAGAGCAGACCGAACTCATGTTTCGGATGCAGGCTCTCACGGAATGGTGGGACCAGTTTGGCACCCTGGATCTGGCAGAGATCCACAGTATCTCCGGAGCAGAGACCTACGAGTCGATCCAGATCGTCGTCTCGGCATTGGAAGCATGGTATGAGGCTGGAACTGCCGCAGGCGACATCGCGTTCTGGCGTCCCAGAGTCGCGAATTTCAATTCCTCCAAAGCCTACACACTGCTGATCGAGGCGCTCCTCGACCAGAAAGACCCGATCGCCTCCATGGCACTTCTGATCAGCTGGCTAAGTCAGTCGGAAATTTTCAAGCTGGACGACGGCGACTATTCGTTCCACCCGCTGGCACTCCGCTGGATGGAAGATCTCTGGTATCCGGCCACGAAAGAACAGCGCCTGCTCGGACGCAAAGGAAATCAGCTCCAGGACGGCTGGGAAATGGCGAAGCGTTTTGTGGGGATGGTGGAAGCAAACGCCGACATTTACGGAGTCGTGCCGACTCTGGAACTCGATTCCGGAACGGACGAACGAAAAACCAAAGATCCCGAAAGAAGAGGCTCGGCCAACAAATTCGGTGAGGACGGTTTCGGAGAAGACGGTTTCGGTGAAGACGGTTTCGGTGAGGACGGTTTCGGTGAAGACGGTTTCGGTGAAGACGGTTTCGGTGAAGACGGATTTGAAGAAGAGGACATCAGCGAACTCTTCCATGCCGCCTGGGAAAACGTCACGTACCACGACTCGACAGATGACGGGATCGACGGCTCGATGATGGACGGCGAGTCCCTGAAACACTCGATGGAAGATTTCCCGCTGACCAGCGAAATGGAACGGATCTCCGACCGTCTTCTTTTCATCATCACGCAGGCTCGGCTCTGGAAAATGTCCGCCGTCTTCTCGATCCCCTACGCCAAAGAGCACCCCGACCGCTCCGAAGTCCTCCAAATGTGGAGCCGTCAGGCGGAAATGCACATGGAAAAACTCCACGAACTCATCCGTGATGTCCGTGCGTTCCGGATCGAACGGCCCGACTTCTCCCGGCCCATCGCCATGATGGAATACGAAAAGCAGGTCGGCATGAAATTCTCCCTTCTGGAACGCCTCGTCTCCACGTGCAGCGAACTGATGGACGCCCAGCGCCTCATGCGCATCGCGGACGTCGAAAACCGGATCACGGAGACCGACACTTGGGAAAATGCGACCCGGCTCATCGTCCAGGCACTGATCTGCTCCGAACCGGAACGAGTCAAAGAAGTCTGGGACAAAACGATGGAACTGCTGGTCAAAGAGCCGATCCTCTACGAACCGATCGACCGCGGCGGTGACCCGATCCGAATGATCCGGATCCGCAACGTCCTGATGGTCGTCCAGCGCCTGCTCACCAACCTGCCGCTTCAGGGACTTCTGGCGGAAACGTACCGCATGCTGAAGACCGTACAGGAAATGGAACGCCAAAACCCCGTCGGCGGTGCCCGGGCGATCACGCGATACGATCACCTCTTCGATCTGGGAAGTAAAGGGATCCTCCGCTCCATCCTGCGAAGCGGAAATCAGGAAGGCCGCGCAAAATGGAAAACCCGCCAGCTCATCCCTTTCCTCGACAGCATCCTCGACATCCTCATGCAGAACTGGCTGACGCACAGCCGCGGGATCCGCATTTCCTCCCTGGATCCATACCTCGAATCCCGTGAATGGAAAAGCCTCCAGAAATTCATCCAGGAGTACGGTGAGGATCTCTTCTCCCCCGTACAGATGAACTACTCCAACCTCCAGGCGATCCATCATGAAGGCATACACGCTTGGCTGGAGGCTCTGAAAGAAAACTGCGAACTGCAGGAAAACAGCATCCAGATGCACGACGAGACCATTCAGGGAAAGAAACTCATCGAAGCGCTGGAAGAAAAAAAGATCCAGCAGTTCCACGCGGAACGCTGTCTCGACACGGTCGTCGAAACGCTGCTGGAACGCTACGGTCAGTTCATCGACTACAATACGACGACGACCCAGTCGGACAACGGGAAAAATCTCTACATGCTGTTCGACTTCCTCCGTCTGCTCGCCGAATACGACAGAATGGCCTGGGACCTGCGTCCGTTCATCAACGCACACCGGGTCATGGTACGCGAAAAAAGCTACGATGTCGCAGACTCCTGGCTCAAAGAGATCCAGAAACGCAGCATCTACCACGCGAAACAATTCATTCGACGCTACAAAAAACTCTGCCTAAAATACGGTCTGGCGATCAAGACCGTCGGAGATCGGCTGGAAGAACGTCTGATCAAACCCATGACCATCAACAAACTCTGCGCTCTTCTGGAACCCGCCATCCAGGAGATCCGCTCCGGGAAGGAGACCGTCTCCTTTACAAAATTCCTGGAACTCGTGCAGGAATTCACCGCAGAACCCTCCGGGACCGGTTACGAACCCCCAACTTGGCTGGAAGAGATCGAAAACGAGATCAGCCGATACCGAAACCGTTCCGAAGAAGATGACGAAATGCTCGATCTGAAGGATTTCATCCCGCAGCTCTTTCTAGATCGGAAACAGCTCCAGACCGTCATTCAGGAGATCCAGACAGAAGAAGCAGAATCGGAAGAAGACGAGGACGAATACTCCGATCTCGTGATGGATCTTCTGGAGCACTTCTCGGACGACGAAGTGGAGACGATCCTGAATGGCGAACTCTCCGATATGGATATCGAGACGTTCTGGCAAAATCTTCAGGAACTCAATGAGGAAGACGAAGAAGATGCCCCCAATCGCGGAAAAGCAAAGAAAAAAAAGCGAAATTCCAAAAAAAGCAACGCCAAAAAAGATCCGAAAAAAGATCCGGATGACGACGAATTTAAAAAACTGTTTGAATAAGATCCCGAAACAGACCATTGAGCCTGAAAGGAACCCAAAAAATGAAAAAACTGATCCTGACCTGCCTCTCCATGATGGTTTTGGCTTTTGCCGGAAACGGAACGCCCTCGGAAGCCGCACAGTTCACCGAACGATACGATGAACTCGAAAAATGCGAGTGGAGATCGGAGAACGGAACCCTCCTCTACCGGAAATACACGCCGAAACTCGAAGAAGGCAAGAAATACCCGCTCGTCATTTTCCTCCACGGCGCAGGGGAACGCGGTGACAATAATATTGCGCAGGTCGCAGGACAGGATGCGTTCCTGAACCTGATCTTCAGCGAAGAAGGCGCCAAATACCCCGCTTACCTCATCGCACCCCAATGCCCGCACAATAAAAAATGGTGCGAAGTCAGCTGGAGCCTGAGAGATACGCACGACACGCCGGAAACGGCCTCCTACGCGATGGGGCTCCTTTACGAACTGCTTCAGAACATGAAAGCGAACGATCAGATCGACCCCGACCGCATTTACGTGACCGGGATCTCCATGGGCGGATACGGTACCTTCGACTTCCTGGTCCGCTACCCGAACGAAGCCGCGGCCGCAATGCCCGTCTGCGGCGGTGCGGACAACGAAAAGCTCGCGTCGACTCCGGAACTCAAAAACGTGCCGATCTGGATCTTCCACGGCGATGCCGACGGCGCCGTCCCGACAGCACGCAGCCGCAATGCGTTTGAAGCCCTGAAGAAAAACGGCGGAAACGTGCAGTACACCGAATATCCGGGCGTCGGACACAATTGCTGGGACCGCGCGTACCGAACGCCGGGGATCGCAGACTGGCTCTTCTCCCAGAAGAAAAAGTAGAGTCCCTCCCCGCCCCGAATGACGGCTCCCGGCTTTCAAAATGAGAGCTGCGGCGCCGTCTCTTTTCCCGGCAAGAAATTTCCCCAATACCTGATTCCCAAAAGATCCATGCTTTCCTACATTCAAATTGCCCGGCCGGACCACTGGTTCAAAAACGTTTTCATGCTTTTCGGCGTCGTTCTGGCGATGTTTTACCGTCCGGATGCGTTTCAGTCCGCAGACGCGATGCTGCAGATCGGCAAGACCATCTTCGTCGGCCTGTGCGCAGTCTGCCTGATCGTGTCGAGCAACTACGTCATCAACGAGATCCTCGACGCCCCGACCGACCGTTCGCACCCGTCAAAATGCTTCCGTCCGATCCCCTCCGGAAAAGTCAAACTTTTCTGGGCCTATCTGGAATGGATCGTTCTGGGAGCCGCCGGCCTGGGGATCGCATGGACTCTGAACGCTCCGTTTTTCTGGTCGGGTGCCGTCCTGCTCCTGATGGGGTGCGCGTACAATATCCCGCCGGTCCGAACGAAAGAGTGGATCTACCTCGACGTCCTGAGCGAATCCGTCAACAATCCGCTCCGTCTGATGCTCGGCTGGTATCTCATCCTTCCCGCGCAAGTCCCGCCGCTGTCGCTTCTGATCTCCTACTGGATGGTCGGCGCGTTCTTCATGGCGACGAAGCGCTTCGCGGAGTACCGATGGATCAACGACCCGGAACGTGCAGCACAGTACCGCAAGTCGTTTCGCCGCTACTCGGAAGAGAATCTCCTCGTGAGCATGTTCATCTACGCCATCGCAAGCGCGCTTTTCCTCGGCGTCTTCATCGTACGGTACCGTCTTGAGCTCGTGCTCGCATTTCCGATCCTCGCGGGATTCTACGGGTACTACCTCTACGTCGGACTCAAACCGAACAGTGCGGTACAGAATCCGGAGCATCTCTACCGTGAACGGGGACTGATGGCCTACCTGACGCTCTGTCTCGGAGCGTTCCTACTCCTCATGTTCTGGGACATCCCTTGGCTTTACGACTACTTCAACGTCACGCCGCCCGCAGTCGAATCGCTTTGGAAATTTTAAAAAGAAATTTTAAAAAGAAATTTTAAAAAGAGCCGCCTGCCGGACTGGGACAGATTTGATTTTGCGGGTCGTATGTTTTGTTTGGATTGTGAAGGCAAAAATTCCGCAAAAGTCACAAAATTTGAGAAAAGAGGGTTTTTGGGATCGCGAAATGTTGACGATAGAGTCCAATATACCGGAATATATTGAATCAAATGATTCCCAGACACAATAAATTTCCGCTTCCGGGCGGTCTGCTGGACGCAGACACTTTCGCAGACGAAACAGCGTCAGGCCGAAATTTAATGTGGGATCCGCATATCATTCAGGAGAATAAACCATGCTTTCATACTCGCAGACGCTGAAAAAATGTTTTCTGCCGGTACTGCTTTTGATGGGCGCCTTGATGCTGGCCCAAACCGCTTCCGCACAGGATAACGGTGCGTACGCCGGTGTCGAGATCGACGCGCAGAATGTGCTGAAGATGCAGACGTACGTGGAACCTTCCATGGAGTCGCTCCGCATGAGAAAAATGTCAGCGTCCCGGGAGATCGCGCAGGATCTGCGTGAATTCAACCCGGCACGCGCAGTCTCCTTGACCCGCTTGGAGTATGAGATCGCTCGGAACAACGGCATCGTCACCGACGAAGTCCGATACATGGCAGGACTCCAGCGCATCGATTACGTGTTCGTCTACCCCGAAACGGGCGACGTCGTCCTCGTTGGACCGGCAGAAGGCTGGTACAAAGACGTCTCTGGACGCGTCGTCGGTCTGACCACCGGCCAGCCTGTGCTTCGCCTGGACGACATGGTCGCCGCGATGCGCACGTATGCGCCGAACTCCAAAGAAGCCAAAGTCATCGGCTGCTCCATCGACCCGACGCAGGAAGGTCTGGCACGTTTCCAGAAATTCCAGCAGCAGATCGGCACCACGGCAGTCCCCTCCATGACGGATGCGATCGTGAAGGGGTCCCGGGAAGCTCTCGGTCTCCAGAAAGTCTCCGTCCTCGGAGTCGATCCGCAGACACACTTCGCGAAAGTCCTCGTCGAAGCCGACTACCGCATGAAGCTCATGGGCATCGGTCTGGAAAAGATCCCGTGCCGCGGAATGAAGTCTTTCGTCGATTCCGTCAGTCCCGGTTCCGTCGCACGCAATGCGCTGTTCCGATGGTATTTCGTCCCCGATTACGAACGCGTCCGCATGAGCCCCGACAAACTCGCAATGGGTCTGGAAGGCAAGAGCGTCAAACTCGTCGGCGCCGATGAAATGGTCACAGCCGACGGTGCACGAAAGGAACTCGTCGTTTCTGATTCCGCAAGCAAACAGTTCACGCAGGGATTCACGAGAAACTATGACCGAATCGCAGGATCCGCTCCCGTCTACGCCGAACTCCGCAACCTGGTCGACATGGCCGTCGTCGCGGCATTCCTGCAGGAAACGGACGTCTACGGAAAACTGGATTGGGAACTGGTCTACTTCGGCGACGAAAGCAAGTTCAGCATCCAGACCGAACGCGCTCCGGAATTCGTCGAATCTGCCGTGACTGCCGTCTGGCGCGGAAACACGCTCACGACCCCGATCGGAGGCGGTGTAGAGATCTTCGCGAAACGCGCGCTCAATGAAGAAAACCTCCTCTCGGCAAACGACGCGACGGTCGCCGAAGAGCAGAAGGCCGAGGAAGCGGAACTTCCGGAAGAAGGCTGGTGGTGGAACTGACCCTTTCACACAGCACGATCAGAACTTGATCTGACCTAAAGAAAAGACGGATGAAAATTCCGTCTTTTTTTTATCTTCCCTCCCGAAACCGCGTACCAGCTTGACCACGAAAGTTCACCGCTGAAGACACCGAAAACGCACAGAGAAACATGGATCTTAACACAAAAAGCAGTAAAAAACAGAGCGCGCGAACATTTTTTAATTTTTAAAAATTCATGTGCGTCTTTTCGTGTTTTCCGTGAAATTCGTGTCAGAACACGTTCACTCCCTTTTTTCTTCTTTTTCTTTTCAGTCTGTTTCTGCGTTTCTTCTGCGCTCTCAGCGGCCAAATGCGGTCCAGGCCGGTACATACATTCCGGAAGAGCGGCAAAAAAGATGAAAGAAATAAAAAATCATCTTCCAAAAAACCTTAGAAACCTCTCCAAATTACCGATTATTCCCATTGAACCGCCCAAACAGGCAAAAAGTTCAAATTTTTTGAGGAAAATGGCAGAATTTCCAAAAAAACTTGTTGACCTGACAGCGATTTGCAATTAAACTATAGAGATATGAAAAATAAGATTCAGGGGTAATCTATTTTTTGATAAGGTATTATCGAAAGATCACTCACAAACAAGGATAATTCAGATGGCTCGAAGTAATGCAGTCTGGGGAATTGACGTTGGAAACTGTTCGCTGAAGGCGATGCGCTGCTTCATCGACGACAGCGAACCTGACATGCTGGTCGTGGATGCGGTGGACTACATAGAGTATCCGCAGATCCTGACGCAGCCGGGAGTCGATCCAGACCATGAGATCAAAGAAGCATTTAAACTGTTTCTTTCACGCAACAAAATCAAAGGGGACAAGATCGCGATTTCGGTCGGAGGGCAAAACAGCTTGGTCCGTTTCATCAAACTTCCGCCGATCGAGCCGAAAAAACTTCCCGACATCGTAAAATATGAAGCGAAACAGCAGATCCCGTTTCTGAATGAAGTCATTTGGAAATGGCAGCGCATGGGTCAGGCCTCGGAGAGTGCCCTTCCTCTTGAAGTTGAGATCGGTCTGTTTTCCGCCAAACGGGAGCAGGTGTTCAAAACGGTGCTCCAGTGCGACGATCTCGGTATTCCCGTCGATCAGATCCAGCTGACTCCTCTGGCGCTTTACAACTACATGCTCCACGACGAGCTGAAAGACCTTCCGGACATCGACGATTACGATCCGGAAAATCCGCCGCCGTACGTCGTCGTTCTTGCAATGGGAACGGACGCAACGGACCTGATCCTCACGAACGGCTTCCGTGCCTGGCAGCGCAACCTGCCGATCGGCGGAAATCACTTCACGAAAGCCCTCATGAAGGAACTGAAGCTCACTTTTGCGAAAGCAGACCATCTGAAACGCAATCTGGCGACCAGCCAGGACAAAGTGGCGGTCCTGCGTGCGATGCAGCCGGTCTTCAATCAGTTCCAGAACGAGATCCAGCGCTCTCTTGGCTACTTCTCCAGCCAGGATCCGAATGCGGAATACCAGCAGGTCATCGCGCTTGGAAATGCGATGAAATTGACGGGTTTGACGAAATACCTTTCCCAGAACCTCGGCATTGACGTGACTCTCGGTCAATCTTTTCCGAGTCTCGACACTTCGAATCTCGCGGACAGTTCCCTCATCGCCGAAAATATGTCGACGTTCGGCACATGCTACGGTCTCTGCCTTCAGGGGCTGAAAAAAGGCGCCGTCAACACGAACTTCCTCCCCGTCGAGATCAAGACTGCCCGCATCATCAACTCGAAAAAACCGTGGATGCTGGCAGCGACAGCACTGCTGATGCTCGGTATGACGGTGAACTTCGGCGCACAAATGGCGGTCCAGGACACTGTGGCGGAAAAGAATTGGAAAACTTACGAATCGCAGGCGGAGACCCTCACGAACGAAGCGAAATCGTACGTCGACGCAGTTGCTGCGGAAGAACAGAAATTCCAGACACTCGACGCCATGGGAAATTCCTTCCTCCAGAAATTCGGAAGCCGAACGAACTGGATCGAGCTGCTTTACGGCATCAACGCCTGCCTCCCGACGGCTCCGAAACCAGACGCGGACCTGCTGACCGTGGAAGAAGTCATGGCACGCGAAGAACTGCATATCGTCAGCATCGACGCACAGCCTCTGAACGACTACGAATCCGAAGAATGGATGAAAATGGCCATCAGTACGACGCGGGGTGAGATCCTGCCGAAAAAACTTCGCAAACTCTATGAAAGATCCCAAAAGGGAAGCGGCGAAGAGGAAGGCGAAGAAGGTGAAGAAAGCGGTCTTGACAGCGTCGTGAAACAGGCACTCGCGCCGGAACCGATCGAAGGTCTCACGCCGCCGGAAGGTGAAGAAGGTGAAGAGGACGCCGAAGAAGAAGCCGCTGCAGAAGAAGGATCGGAAGAGGGTGAAGAAGGTGAAGGCGCAGCTCCGGTCAAACCGGCACGCTGGCTCGTTTCCGTCTACGGCTACCACTGGCATAATGACCGGCAGGCGAAGGTGAAACAGGCGGAATTCGTTCAGGAACATTTCGTTTCCAAACTTTCCGGCCAGACCGAATGCACGTTCAAACTCCCGATGCTGAGCTCTGCACAAGTGGTCGACCCCAATGCGGCAGACGAGGAGATCGTGAGCATGAAAGATCTGGGTGTCCGCTACCCGGTCATCGTGAACAACGCGATCCGTTCCATGTACTCCAACTGGGAAGACACGCGCCGGCTTGAGATCCGCGACGAGTATGCTGACCCTGCCGCACAGACCGCCTCCCGAAATGCCGACATGGCGGCCCAGGATGCAGCGATGCTGGATCCCAGCGATCCGGGATCGGTAAACGTCCAGCCTCTGCGTGAAGGAAGACGATACGATTTTGTCGTCCACTTCCTCTGGGAACCGAAATCTTCAGTCGAACGTGCGGAGACCCGTGCGGCGATCCTGGCTGCGGAAGAAGAACGCAAAAAGGCACAGGAAGAAGCCGACGATATGATGGCGGACGACGAAGGATCCGGCGATGACGAAGAAAATGAAGATGAAAATGAAGAAACCGGGGAAGAAGATTCCGAAGAATGACCCCGGAAACTTCGCGAACGAACGAAACAAATCCACATTTTCAGAGGGTGAGACCTGATCCATGAATAAATTCAGTTTAGTTTTGAAATATATCAAGAAATACGTTTTCTGGGTAATTTCACTCATTTGCCTTTTGGTGACCATCATCGTCGGCAATATCGTGACGGGAAGCAAATCCGCGACGTTCGAAACTCGTGAAAGCGCGATCGAAGGCCGTTTTTCCGAGATGCAGCGTCTTGCCGGTCAAGACAATCCGAACGGCGTCATCGTAGCGCAGAAGCAGGAAGACGTTGAAAATCTCAAAGCGAACATTTTCGGCGTCTGGAGCAGACTGTACGCTCCGCAAAGCACGCTCGTGGAACATCACTGGCCGGAATTTCGCGGGGACGTCAATGCGGATTACTACCAGGACGAACTGCGGAATGCCTGGAACCGTCAGACGCTTTACGATACGCAAAACACGCTGCTTTCGGAGATCGCAAGCGCCTACCGCGATTACGTCACACGTTCCCAGGCCCGAGACTTGATGGAACGCTACCGGATCTACATTCCCCAGCTGGCCGTCGGTGCCAATGATGCCATGACCACTGCGCTTCCGACCGGAATGGAAAAGGCAATGGAGAGCGAATTGCCATCGGAAGGGTGCATCATTTGGGATGAGACAAACCGTCAGCAGCTTTTAAGCCGTTTCAACCGTTTTCTCCGTGCGAAAGCCGGAGGGATCCCGACGCGCAACGTCTTCATCGTGCAGGAAGATCTCTGGGCCTACGACATCCTGCTGGACGCCATCGCGAAAATGAACACGACTTGCGAAGGTGCGCACGATGCCGTCGTGAAGCGGATCTTTGAGATCAACGTCGCGGACGACGCCTCCACGGAAAGTCAGAGCGGGATCGCCGACGGATCCGCACGCGAAAACCGTTCTGCCATGAATTCCTCGAAAAACGCACCCGTGGTCTTCCGGAATTCCGCAGAACGGGTCATCATGGTCGAAGAGCCTGCCGTTACCGGTGACGAGGAACTCTCCGACGCTTCCACTGGGGCCGAGCTGGAAGAAGAGACCGAGAGCGTCTTCGGGGACGATTCGGAATTTGAAGAGCTTTTCAACTACCGATACTGCGACATGTACGGCAACTTCATGTCGGCGGAGCGTCTGTTGAACTACCTCAAGACGAAGCCTGAATACAAAATGATGCCGGTCCACGTCCGCATACTCATCGATCAGGAACAGATCCCCCAATTCATGCTCAACTGCATGAACTCGGAACTGCCCATCTACATTCACCAGGTCAGCGTGAAGGTCCGTGATTTTGATTCGATCGCTCACAAACTGGAGATCATTCCGGAAGAGAAACCCGCCTCTGAGGAAGAAAGCGTCGGATCTTCTTCTCATGCGTCACGTACCTCGCGCGACACGGCAAGAGAAGTTGCGGCTCCGGAGGAATACCAGCAGCAGATGACTGTAGACGGAAAAGCGGACGAAAGAAAGCCGGGCGACGTAGAGTTGGAGATCTGGGGAATGCTCTGCATCTTCAATCCGCCGAACATGGCAAAATTTGATGAAGCCATTGGCGGTGAAGACGGCGCAGAGTCCGAAGACGGCGAAGAGTCCGAAGACGGCGAAGAGTCTGAAGACGGTGAAGAGTCTGAAGACGGTGAAGAGTCTGAAGACGGTGAAGAGTCCGAAGACGGTGAAGAGTCTGAAGACGGTGAAGATGCCGCTGACGGTGAAGATGCCGCTGACGGTGAAGATGCCGCTGACGGTGAAGATGCCGCTGACGGCGAAGATGCCGCTGACGGTGAAGATGCCGCTGACGGTGAAGATGCCGCTGACAGTGAAGATGCCGCTGACGGCGAAGAGTCTGAAGACGGTGAAGATGCCGCTGACGGTGAAGATGCCGGCTCGGATCCGGAAACAGAAGAGTAAAAGAAGCTCACAGGCAGAACGGTCTCCTTTCGGAAGTTTGGAAGTTTCCCTTCCCAGGAGACCGGCCGTCCAGCGATCGAAACCGTTCCGAAGAACGAACGAAGAACGACCGAGGAACGAAATTTCGGGAGCAAAAAGGGGAATGGCTCCGGACGGTATCCGTTTCTGCCATCTAGGATACGAAATACAAACACGACTAAAACCCAAACAGGAATAAACGATGAAAGGCAAATTGGATGCAGACAGAATGAAGGAACTTTGCATCGATCATTTCGAGAAAGTTCTCTTCGGCATTTTGGTCGTCTTTTTTCTGATGATGATTCGATCTGCACTGCAGGTGAAGCCATACACGAAGAAACCGGACCAGTTGAGCAGCGCGTGCAGTCAAGCCCGCGCGAAACTGGAAGCGGTCCAGGAAGTCGAACCGGTGACGCGCAGTTACGATACACTGGTCGTCGGGATCCAGGAAGAGATCCCCGCCTCGGAGTATGTCACGTCGGCGTCCTGGAATCCGATCCTTTCCAAAGAGGGTCAGAAACGCAAATCGCCGCGGGCCCTGGCCGTCACCAATCTGAATGTCGTGGAATGGCACGGGAGCGTTCAGCGTCCGCAGCGAATGGATGAGACGGGAGCAGAAAACGCCTTTGACGATGGTCTCGGCGGCAGACGTTTGAGCCAGACCGAAGGTGTGCGGTGCTGCATCCTGATCGGCGAGATCCCCATGGCAGAGCAGGAACTTGAGTATCAGCGCAAGCTGGGACTTCGGGATCTGAGCAACTTCAAGGGGGCGGGAGCCGGCAGAATGGACACGATGGAAGATCCGGCCGACTCACCGATGTTCTACAATTACGCGGTCCAGCGTGCGGAAGTTCCGGCAGACGGGGACATTTCCAAACTGACGGACAATGACTGGGAAGACCTTCGCCGCAAAGTCCGCGGCAAACCGTCGATCAACGAACAGCGCATCCTCTACTTCCAGGGAGAAGGTGAACTGGGATCCCGCGGCGGAAGTATGGACCTCCCGGAAAAATACGCACCGCCGCAACTCTGGCGAGTTGCGAAAACGGCAGAAGACCTTAAGGCTCAAAAAGAGGGAAAAAACCAGGACTCCAAGACTGCGAAAGGGAGAAATGCGCGAGGCGCGAATCCCGCAATGGCCAATCCGGACGGTATGACGGTCAACGGCATGACGCAGGCAAGAAACGAATCGCTGATGATCCCGCTCCCGCAGGTCTCAAACTCCGGCAGCAACATGCAGTTCGACTGGGTGACGTACCTTCCGTACCCGGAAGAATTCGAGCTGGAACTCACGTCGATGGACGGACGCGGTCTGCGCCGCCCAGCCAATGCGGATGCAGATGCGGAAAATGAAGGATCTGAAGATGCGGAAGATGAAGAATTTGAAGATGCGGAAGAGGAAGATTACGCGGGAAATAATGATGACGAATACGAACTCGTCGAAGATCAGAACGTGAACGACAACATGGATCAGGAAGCGAAAGTGCGTCTCTTCCGCTACGTGGACTACACGGTCGAGCCTGGAAAACAGTACGTTTACCGAGTGAAGGTCCAGCTTCACAATCCGAACTACCAGTATGATCCGCCGTTTAACGTCGAAAATCCGGATGACCGCAAGGTGAAATACCTTGAAAGTGCGTGGTCGAACGTGACTCCGCCGGTGACGATCCCGCTGGATCAGCATTTTTATCTGCCGGGTTACGCGAAGAAATTCACGACCGACATCAAGGAGAAACGCTGGAGTCCTTACCTGACGCTCATGCCGGTGACGTTCAACGAAACGGACGGCAATGAAGACTTCACGTATTTCAGTGAGATCATGAATCTGGAAAGCAAGAAATCCTCACGAAATTCAAGACGAAAGCCCAAAAAGGAAGAGCCGGTCCGTATTTATCCGGGTCAGGTGCTGAATCTGATGGTTTACGAGGATTCGATCCGTCAGCTCGGCAATATGGATCAGGGGATGAATCCGCAGCGGCGATACGATGACGATGAGGAAGAAGATCGCCCGCGGAAATCGTTCCGGACCGGATTCATTCTTCTGGATGCCCGCGGCGGAAAAGAACTTTACGCACCGCTGGATAAACGGGATTTTGAAGGCGCGGCTCAGGAGATCAAGAGCCATCCGGAGGGAATTTACTCTCCGTCCATGGTCCTGCTCATGGGACCGAAGGGGGATTTCGTGATCCAGTCGGAGCTTGAAGACGTCTCCGACGTTTACCGTCGCCGCGACAAGTCCCAGCAGCAGAATCTTGAACTGGAATCCATGATGCAGCAGAACGGCATGGAAGACCAGGAAGAGGATCGGCGAAGCAGACGCAGTTCTTCCCGAAGAAACCGCATGAATGAAGGCGGCGACATGGGAGGAACGCAGAACAACCGAACGAATCGGCTTCGCTGACCGGTCGGTGAATTTGTCTGCGGATAAAAGTTTCGTTTTTTGAAATGAGAAAGGGAATGCAGATCGTTTCTGCGTTCCTTTTCTTCCTGAATGAGAGAAGTTTTCTGAAAAAACCATGATTGAAAAAATTCCCGCGGGAGACCTGATTTTTCTTGGGACCGGCACCTCGCACGGAGTCCCGATGATCGGATGCGGATGTGCGGTCTGCAGCAGTCCGGATCCGCGCAATAAACGGACACGCAGTTCTGTCATCCTCGGTTTTCCCGAGGGGAACCTTCTGATCGACACTTCCCCGGATCTGCGTCAGCAGTTTCTGCGCGAGCGTCTTCTTTACGCGGACTCGATCCTGTTCACGCATCCGCACGTGGACCATCTGTTTGGGCTTGACGACACGCGGAGGTTTTCGTACCTAAACGGGAAGCGTCCCGTGGAAATTTTCTGTTCGGAGCACGTCGAACGGGAGATCCGCGCGCGTTTTGAGTACATTTTCGACCCGGCCGTTCAAAATTACCCAAACGGAGGGATCCCGAAACTGCATCTGAATCGGATCGAGCCGTTCCGGGAATTTGAGGTTCTTGGTCAGAAAGTCCTTCCGCTGAAGATCCTGCACGGAAAGTTGGAGATCTTGGGATTCCGGATCGGCGATCTAGCCTACTGTACGGACGCGAAGGTCGTGCCTCCGGAGACGATGGAGCATCTTTACGGTCTGGAGACTCTCATCATCGGCTGCTTGCGGTACAAACCGCATCCTACGCACATGGGGTTGGAGGAGGTTTTGATATTGGTGGAAAAGATCCGGCCGAAGCGAGTCTTTTTCACGCACATTGGCCACCGTTTTGACCATGAACGGCTCTCAAGCGAGCTGCCGAAGCACATTCGTCCTGCGTTTGACGGACTTTATTTGGAAAAATGTTTTCCGACTTCTTGACATTTCGCCAAAATTCCGTTAAAATGAAATAGAGGAGCAGGGGACCGACCCGCTTTGGGGAAAGTCTGAAAAGTTCCGGTCCCATTTTATTTTCAGAATTTCCGGTGACTTTGCGTGACTTTGCGATTTCAGTGTTTTCAGCGGCAGAGCTCGCTGCGAACGGGCACGCAGCTGCCGAATACCCCCGCCTCTCCCGAAAAAACGATTTTGAAAGGAAAAAATCATGCCGAAACCTTCCGAATTTTCCCGCCGTCAGTTTCTTGGCACGTCCTTAAGTGCGTCTCTTGGCGCGTCTCTCGGCGCGTCTCTTGGCGCGTCGATGGTCCTCACCGCTTTTCCCGGAAAACTCTGGGCTGCCGGTCCCGGAACGGAACGCGACAAAGAGCTCGTTCTGCGCTGCGCGATCATGAGCGACGTCCATTTCAAAACGGATCCGAACTGCGCGGAGAAACAGCGTCTTGCAAAAGTCATGCGCTACCTTCAGACGTACGCCCAGGATTCCGCGCATCCGAGTTTTGATGCCGTCATGGTCGTCGGCGATATGTCGGACCACGGATACGCCGGGGAACTCATTCCGTTCCGCGACACGCTTCTCGGCAACCTTCCCAAAGGCGCGCAGGCTCTTCTCTGCATGGGGAACCACGAGCACTGGGGCGGCGAGGAGCACGTGAAAGCCGGAGGGAGCCGAAAGAACTGGGAGACCATTTTCTCCCGTCCGGCCAACTCGCACACGGTCATCAACGGCTACCATTTCATCGGACTTTCCTGCGAAAAGGGAACGTGCAAAGACGGCGACTACCTCTATATTCTCGACTGGCTCCGCGAGCAGCTGAACGCCGCAGTAAAAGACGATCCGAAGAAACCGATCTTCGTTTTCCAGCACTATCACGTCCGCGGCACGGTTTACGGCGGGTTTGAGCATGATTGGGCCGGAGTGAAGGATCTGCGCGCCATTTTCGAGGAATTTCCGCAGGTCATCGACTTTTCCGGGCACTCTCACTACCCGTCGAATGACCCGCGCAGCGCGTGGCAGGGCAAGTTCACCGCGTTCGGAACGGCAACGCTGAGCTACTTCGCGATGGAAGGCGGCATCTTCAACCGATTCCCCGAAGGATACCAGAACGCCGCGCAGGTCTACTTCATGGAAGTCTTCAAAGACAACTCGGTCCACTTCCGCATTTTCGACGTCCTTACGGAATCGTTCTTCGAAACGGAGTACTTCATCGCGGAGCCGGGAGCGATCGAGAAATACTGCTACACGGAAAAACGCTACGAAACGGCAACGACTCCCTACTGGACGGCCGAGTTCGCTCCGAAAAACAGTGCGGCAGAAAACAGTGCGGCAGAAAACAGTGCGGCAGAAAACAGTGTGAAAGCATGCGCGGAAAAGCCGAAAGCCGAGGTTTCCGACATTTACGCCTACTCTGCGCGTCTGACCTTCCCGCAGGCGCACGACACGGCAAACCCAAACACTTTCCTCGGTTCCTACCAGATCAAACTTCAGGACCGAAAGACCGGAACGAACGACGATTGGGCCGACTTCGGAGAGGAAAATCCATGGTCAGGCTACTATTTCGTGAATCAGCCGAAAGAGGTCTCGACAGAGTTGAGCAGCCTAGATGAAGGGCGTGACTGGCGGGTGGTCATCCGTGCGAGAAACGTTTTCGGAAAACTCTCCGAAGAGACTATCGCCGTCGAGTTTCAGACGCCGAGCGACCCGGACAAGTACCTCCAGGACCGAACGGCTCCGTACCCGAAAGCAGATGCGCTCGATTTCCGTGTAACGGAAGACGGTCAAGCCGTGAACGAACCGCTTGCCGAGACGTTCCCGCACGGACTGGAGACCTGCGGAAAACCGGTCGTTTCTGACGGCTGGGCGCAGTTTGACGGGAAAAACGCACGTTACCGCGTCAAATTCGATCGCGGACACTACGCACGTCTCCGGCGTCAGATCACGCTGGGCGCACGATTCGCTTTCGACGAATACCCGGTCGGACAAAATGGGTGCATCATCGCGAATACCGAAACCGGCGGCGCAGGGATCTCGATCAGTTACGAGAAAAAAACGCTCGATTTCTGGTGCCACGTCGCTGGAAAATACCAGATCATTTCCGCTCCGATCATGCCCGGTTCCCATTCCGCGTACGGGACCTACGATGGACAGAATGTCCGCTTCTATCTTGACGGCAAAGAAGTCGGCGCGAAAAAAGCGTCGGGGCCTCTGACGTACACGGCAAACGACTCGGCATGCGCGTACTCGATCGCGTCCGACATTTCCGGAAACTACGGCGGAAACAGCTACCTTAAGGGCAGGATCCAGTTCGCGCGCGTCTTCACGTGGGCGCTGACTCCCGAGCAGGTGAAGAATCTCTCGCCGGACGCAAAATAAAAAGAAACTCAAGGTGAATTTTAAAATTCAGGCTCATCTTCAAAGAAACGCGTTGGAGATGAGCCTCCATTTTGACAAAATAAGATCAGTGGGAGGAAACCGAATGCGGACAATTGTACGGACCAGCCTCCGGGTCATGGGGACCTTGGGGATCTTTTTTTTCTTTGGAAGCACGCTGACGGCCGAAGAGCCGGAGCTGCTTGACCGGCTGAGATTCGGAGATCCTGCCTCAGGATCCGCGCACGCGCTGCGGTGCGAGGCAGAGACCGTCTGCGAAACGTTTCCCGCTCCAGTTTCCACTTCCTCCGCGTCTTCATCTTTGACCACACCGACTTCCTCGCCGACCTCCACACCGACCTCCACACCGACCTCCACACCGACCTCCACACCGACCTCCACACCGACCTCCACACCGACCTCCACACCGACCTCCTCGCCGACCACCTCGCCGACCTCCTCGCCAGCATCCTCAACTGCGCTCCGGATCCTTCCGCCCAAAGAGGAAAACTGGACGACGGACGGCATTTTCTTCACGCTGAAAGTCGATCCGGGATCCGTGAATTACCTGACTTTCCGATTTTGCGGTACGGAGAAGACGGCGAATCTTCTGATCCTCTACGCGGACGGCAAGCAGCTTGGGTACCGGCATTTGGGGGACTACGACATTCTTCATCACGGCGGACACCCTGCCGGGGGAGAGAGGCCGTACTTCGTGACGACCTGCCTTCCGGAATCGCTGACGCGGGGGAAAACGGAGCTGGAACTGGAACTGCGCATGACGGGGAGGATCTGGGGTTACGGCGAGAATTTCACGCAGTTTCAGAAGGTCATCGACGGTCCGTCTCTTCCGATCTTTGAGGTCTGGACGCACAAAAAACCGTTTCCGGAACTGATCCGCACGGAAAACCGCGAGCCTCTTGCGCCCCAAATGGAAAAGTGCCCCATTCGGGAAACGCCAGGCGAAGAGCTTCTTGAAAAAGTCCGCGAACGGATCCATCGCGAGCTGACGAAGATCCTTCAGGAAAGCGAAACGCGCCCTCTTTCCCAGCAGAAAGCCGAATTTCTCGCGAAAGGCTGGTCTCTGGAAGGGTCGCCGGTCTTCCAAAACGAAAAAGTCCTTCCGGCAGTCATCGCAGCAGCGGATGCGTACGTTTTGCGGCAGAGAACGGAAGAAGCGCTGGCGTGGAGCGATCCGGCACAATACAATCGAGACTGGTTCGGCACCGGACCGCTCGCGGAAGCGCTTTACCGGCTGGAATCTCCAGAACTTCAGCGTCTGCTGGATGGACCGCTCGAACTGGAAACCGGCGAACAGCGTCCTCGGCGCGAGCTTTTAGCGGAACTCTTCCGCACCGGCATCGAGTGGGAAATGGCCCATCGGCGCCAATTCACGAACCAGTCCATGATCATCGACTGGAACATTCAGCGCATGAACCGGGCACTGCGGCTCGCGGAGCCGTCCCGCGCATTTCCGGAAACGCAGATCCGCCGCTTTCTTCACGAATCGCTCGGCATCGAACCGTGGCTCGGCTGCGTCACGGAAACCGGCTCGGCACGTCCGTACGGAGACGGATTCCTTCAGATCACGCCAAAAGGGCTGACGCGCGAACTCGGGTACGTCGGAAACTACGGGGAAGTCCTCGACTGGGGCGTGCTTCTCTACCTTTCCACCTGCGATTTCGGCGAAAACGGAAAACTGCTCGTCGAGACCGGCGATCCGCTCATGCGCAAACAGCTCGCAAAGATCGCAAAAGCCCGCTCCGTATTCCGCTACCCGGCTCCTGACGATGAAGGATTCCGTGCCATGCGCCTAGAAACGGCAATCGGCTGGCGCGATACCTCGCTCATCGGTCCCGTTCTTTACGGCGCTCGCACAGGAAAAGAAGGTCCTGCCGTCTGGAGCCCCTGGGTCCTCAACGACGAAGATTCCCTTGCCGCATATCGGCAAATGATCGAAGACGGTCAGTTTTTCCCGCTGGTCGAAGCTCTGCTGAAAGACGGAAGTCTGCGGGTGAGCAATGCCCTGATCGACATTCCGCCGCTTTACGCTCTCCTGAAGACTCGGCTGGAAAACGCCGAAAAAGAAAACCGTTCCTTCAAACGCCTGCCCATGAGTCCCGGAGGACCCGACTTCGTTTTCACCGACGAAGTCAACGGCGTCGCAGTGATCCGGCACAAGGAAGAGATCCTCTACGCTTCCCTTTACTGGCGTGCGCGATTTGCCGTGAACGGTCTGGCGAAAGTCCATTTCATGACGCCGTACTTCGAGCACTTCGCCACACTCCGAAACAAAAACATCACCGTCCCCATGAAAGACGGGACCGTCTACCGGCGCCCCAATTGGACGACGTTCGGTTTCAGGCCGGATCACGGAGTCCACTATCCGGAACGTTTCGGATCCCTCCACTGCGGTGAGGAACTCCCCGTCTCGGAAATGCCGGCGTTCATGACCGACTTCCAGCTCGGACGCGACAACTGGTACGCCGGACGCAGCGAGTACTGCGAGCTCGAGTACGCAGGATACTTCATCGCGATGAATATGAGTACGGAAAAGACCTTTTTCTGCGAAAAATTCAGCGTCTCCCTCCCCCCGCTGACCTCCTGCGTTTACCGAAACGGAAAGCGGCTGGACATTCAGAAATGAAGGTACTTTTGGAAAGTGCGCACCGCTCGACTGCCGAAAGTAGGAAATGGAACGATTTTTGCGAATATTCCTCAATTACCGTCAAGGAAATGCCGAAATCAGTAAAAAGAGTTTCATTGTGTACCGATTTGAAAATATTTGGAATATTTTCAGGCCGGTTTGATGAAAATTTGAGAGTAACTCCAAACCGTTCCACTATCTTTCGAAAGGGAAGTCGGAATGAGCGTGGAGTCTGGCTTCCGTTGAAAAGCGTTTTTTCAGAAAAAGGACGTTTTTCAGAAACTAAAGGATCGAGGTTTTTTATGATTCGTCATCTTCCAGTGTTCCTGCTGGCGGCTGCTCTGTTCGTGATGTTCACGGATGAAGCTTCTGCCAGACGCCCACGCGGAATTGGAATGTTTGGGCCGACAGCTTCCGGAACGGCAGAAAACTATGCGCCTGCGTATGGTGAATCTTGGGGAAAGAACTACAATACCCAGGACTGGAACCGTTTCTACCACTACCCCTACATTTACTATCCGCACAATTTTTATCCGGAAGAGTACTTCCGCAGTGCCGACAACATGTACTATCGCTATCCGGCAGAGATGCGTATCCCGCTTTACGACAAGCGGAATTACAATTACTATGCCGAACCGAAAACATACCATCAGGGATTCCACTACATGACGGACATTTTCTGATGCGCGGCTCAGCAAACGGATAAGATCGGCGTTTTCGTCCGGTCATTCCTTCCCCCAAAGTCCCGGAGAGTTCATTTTCTTCGGGACTTTTTCACTCTTTCTATAAATTTTCTGAATTTCATGCCGGGGGTACTTGAAAAGTTTTCAAAATCTGCTAGAATACTATTTGTCTTGAGAGAGACGACCCGGGGGTATAGCTCAGTTGGTAGAGCATCGCGTTTGCAACGCGAGGGTCACCGGTTCGAGTCCGATTACCTCCACTTAAAAAAGCAGAGATCCCGATTTGGAATTTCTGCTTTTTTTGTTTTTCTGCACTCGGAATGGAGTCTTACGGCATTCCGTTCCGGGGATATTCCTCCGAAGAGAATACCGTCAAGACCATCATTATAAAGAGCGGAGGTTGGGCCTCGTTCTTTCGTCCGGCCGCCAGATGACATGCCGCGGCTGTGTGCAGAGAGTCGATCCGATACGAAAAGAAATGTCTAGTTTTCGGCAGCATTGGCGGTCGGAAGGACCGAAACAGTTTCCTCCGATGTACGGGAAACGGCGTTTTTTTCCGGCTCACGGACGTTTTCTTCTGCCGTTTTTTCCTGCGAACAGCCGACAGAAAGCATACAGCACAGTGCCAAAACAGAAATTTTCTGAAAATCTGAAAAAATAAAACACGCCATAAACCACCTTTACCCAAGGATCCCTG
>SUVI01000229.1 GCA_015062085.1 Planctomycetaceae bacterium | reverse complement strand
CGCGAAACGTCTGGGCACCGGAAGTCTTTTTCGATGAAGCGAGCGGTTTCTACTACATCATCTGGGCCTCGACGATCCCCGGACGTTTCACCGACCAGGCGAAAGGTTCGAGCGAGAGCAAACTGGATCATCGGCAGTACTTCACCAAGACGAAGGACTGGAAGACGTTCACCGAGTCGAAACTCTACTTTGAGCCGGGACACAACGTGATCGACGCATTCCTGGCGAAAAAGGACGACACGTACCATCTCTTCTACAAAGACGAGACGCTTGTGCCTGAACGCAAGAATATCCTCATGGCGACGGCTCCGACTCCGGAAGGACCGTGGACGAAACACGGCGACATCTCGCCGATCAACTGGGTGGAAGGTCCCTCCGCGCTTTACCTCGGTGACCACTGGCTCGTCTGCTACGACTGCTACCGCAAACACTGCTATGGCGCCATCGTCTCCAAAGACGGCAAAACGTGGACCGATATTTCGTCCGAATTCACCGTTGACGGCCTGAAAGACGTCCGCCACGGCACGATGTTCCGCATCTCCAAAGAGATCTACGACGGACTCAAGGCAAAATAAAATTCCTTCCGCCAACCATACGCCTCTTCTGCGCTGAAACCGTGGAAGAGGCGCAGGATCATACGCTGGATCTGAAATCAACTTGAATCCCAAAGTCAAGCTCCCGCCTCTAAAGGAAGCTGCCATGAAAATGAACCGTTTTTCCGTATTTTCCTCTTTTTTCGTCCTGCTGTTCCTTTCCGCGTCAAATCTGTCGGCAGAAACGGAAGTACGGACGTACTCACTGCCGGCAGATCTGACACAGAATGAAGCGCGGGTCCTGCTCTATCTTGCGGCGGAAGAGGGAGATCCGACTCGTGTTCCGGATCCAGAAACTCCGGCAGAGCTTCGGCTCGAAATGAAAGCCGCGGTCCCGCAGAATGTGCATGAGGTCATGGAACGGTTCGAGAAACTTCTCGCGGAAGGCAATCCGAAACCAACGCCGGAAGAAACGAAACTCCGCACGGTCCTCGACACGCCGATCGATGCCGAGTACGCGCAGAAACCGCTCGCGGAACTGCTCCGGGAATGGGAGGAACGATTTGCGGTCCCGTTCTCCGTAGACCTTAAAAGTCTCGAAGAAGAAGGTATGGAGCTGGCCGAGATCACAGTGACGCTCAAAACGCGGGGGATCTCGCTGCGCAGTGTTTTGGATATCGCCCTGGCTCCGTACGGTCTGACGTGGGAAACGGACGGCGGGGAACTTCGGATCCTGACGCAGATCGCCGCTCTCAAGTATGAATGGCGCGTCTATCCGTTTCCCAAAAGCGTTCTGGTATGCGGCCTAATCGTACCACGGGGAAAAGTGGAGGACCCGTGGCCAAGAGAGATCCTTGAGTGGACGCCGGATCTCGCAAAAGACGCTTTTATCGGGCCTTTGACTCGATTCGTAGCCGCGGATTCCTGGGTAGAAAATGGCGGCGGGGGAAGATGCATTTGGGCCGGTGAGCGGTTTCTGGTCCAGCAAACTCCCAAAGTTCATGCGAAGATCGAGCGGTTCATGGCTCAATGGAACGGAAATTTCCGTGAATCAGACTCTCGCCAGCGTATCCTGACCGCGCTGGAAACGCCCATTTCTCTGGAACTGAAAGAGGGGGATGACTTGGAAAGTACGACTCTGGGAGCCATCGCGGCTTTCGAGGAAAAACTTGGGATCCCGATATTCCCGGCAGAAGATGTCTCGACAGTCGGAATTCACGTTGATCTGCCGTGGTCCTGCCGCGAAATGCCGGCGATCGAGGCGTTAGGGACCGTCTTCGGAGCGGACCAGATCGAGATCCGCGAAGACTGCGCTACCCTTGGTGTCGGTACGATGTGTGAAGAGCCTCTTTTCTGGCCGCTCGATCACCGCGTGGATGAAGAAAAGCTCATAACGGCACTTGAAGAAGAGATCCATCCAGATTTCTGGATAAACAATGGCGGTTACGTTGGATCCGTCGGATTTGACGCCGCCACGGGCCGGCTTCTCATTCAGAACAGCCTCCCCATCCTTTACGAAGTCCGCAAATTCCTGCAGGAAAACACTCTTGGCGACATTCCGGAACGCTTCCGCCGGGAAACTCTCCGACTGCGTTCGATCCACGAACAGGAATACCGTCCGTGAGCCGCCGACGCAAAAAATTCCGGAAGAGGGACCATGACATCTTCTCAAGTTCCCAGGCGACACTATCATCCGCGGGTTCGCCAACCTTGACAGATTCGGTCGTAAAACTTCCTGTCTGTTGGATATTCTAATGTCGCTCGAAAGAGTGAATCTTGGTAAAATGGATCGATTATAAATAATTGGGAAGATTTCCTATGGTCATTTCCTGAAATTTTTGTCTTTTTTTTTAACTTTTCAGGTACTTTTTCTTGACAGAAGTAAACTTTGGAGTATAATTTCACTCTATTGGAAATTCTTAAAGTAGAGTTGCTTGTTTTTTGAGTGATATGTGGGGACATTTATCCTGTTCCTGTTCATAATAGGAGATAGTTTGGTATGCGTAAATCCGTCAATCGTTTTGGGTGTGGTATGTTTGGTTCCGTGGCAGGTATATTTGTTTCCGTACCTCTGTATGGAGCTGTTCTGCTTGAGGACGATTTTTCCGGAAGTGTGCTGGATACCTCCAAATGGTCTGCCGTGGTTCCGAACCGCTCCGGCTCCGGGATCGTCATTGAAGATGGTGCTGTGAAGATCACGAATCGCGCACATCTGAACACAGCGCAGGAATTCAACCTCTTTTCTGACAACTCCCTGGTCGGCGGTCTCGATATTTCCGGACAGTTCAAATTTACCAAGGCGGACGACTTTTTCCAGCTTCTTACCCGTTCGGACGGAGACCCGTCTGCCAGTTACAATGAAACAAAGACTGGCGTGGAACTGCTTTATAATCGGTCGGATAACACGCGGGGAATTTCCAAAAGGAACGTCTCTTTTACGCACACAGATCATTTCACCAATCTTGCGAATGATAAGCCGGCGTTGAACGAATGGTACAATTTCCGCCTCGTCGATTCGGGAGGAGCGGCCGGAAATGCGTACTTTGAGATCACGAGTCTCGATGGTTCGCAGACGTGGAATTACTCCTACGGTTACACTGGAATGCCGGAGACCTCGAAAAATCTCGTAACGTTCCACAATCGCGAAACTGGTTCCAGCGGTCTGTATCTCGACAATATCCGGATCGAAACATCGCCGTATCTGGCAGATGATTTTGACCGTCCGACGCTTGATCCGACGAAATGGACGACGCATCATCCGAAAGGCGGTTCCGTCACCGTTGCCGACAGTTCGGTCAAGATCAAACAGCGTTCCT
>SUVI01000037.1 GCA_015062085.1 Planctomycetaceae bacterium | reverse complement strand
TGCTGTGGTTGAAATTGCCTGGCGGGATCCAGACCGTCAGGCCTCGTTTTTCCCGTCAGGTATCGTGCCGATCGCTGACCGGACTCCATGAGTGAAATAGATTGCGGTAAATTGGTGGTTCTTTTAAGCAGAATGCAGGAAAAATCGCTTTTCTTTGCCTCTTTTGCGGGGGACCCCCTTTTTATTTTCGGCCGATTATTTTATAATCAGCGTAATGGGAGTTTCGTTTCTTGATGCGGACTCCTGCGTTGATCCTTCCCTTCCTCCTTCCACAGTATGAAAGGAAAAAAACATGAAAACCAACCGACGTAATTTTCTTCGTACCGGAGCGGTGCTTGGCGCGTCTTCTCTGGTGAGCGTTCCGGCATTTTGCCAGGATCCGAATTCCAGTTCGAAACTGAATATGGCGATGGTCGGTCCCTGCGGCCGCGGATGGGCCACGTTCATGGAGATCCAGGGCGAAAACGTCGTTGCGATCTGCGATGTGGACCGCCGGAATCTGGACCGCTGCAAGAAAGTGAATCCGAACGCACAGACGTTTACCGACTATCGCAAACTGTTTGAAACGGTGAAAGACCTCGACGCGGTCTGCGTTTGCACGCCGGACCACACGCATGCGGCTCCAAGCGTGATGGGGATGCGCATGGGCCTTCACTGCTACACTGAAAAACCGCTGGCGCACGACGTTCGTGAGTGCCGCGTCATGCAGGAAGTCGCGGAAGAAAAGAAAGTCTGTACGCAGATGGGTACACAGATCCACGCGGGCGGAAACTATCGCCGTGTTGTGGAACTCGTTCAGTCCGGCGCGATCGGCAAAGTGACCGACATCCACGTCTGGTGCGGCAAAGGCTGGGGACATCCGGCTGATTTCAAAAACCCGACGGACACGCCGGCCGTTCCGGATTGGCTCGATTGGGATGCGTGGCTCGGTCCGGTGAAATACCGTCCGTACCATCCGTGCTATCTTCCGGCACAGTGGCGCAAATGGTGGGCGTTTGGAAACGGCACGATGGGCGACATGGCGTGCCACTACATGGACCTTCCGTTCTGGGCACTGGAACTGCGCGACTGCCTCACGGCTGAACCGATCAGCGGTCCCGCGGTCAACGCAGAAGGCTGCCCGCTCAAACTGACTGTGAAGTTCACCTTCGCTGCCCGCGGCGAGAAGTACCCCGCCTGCACGCTGACGTGGTACGATGGAGGAGGCTGCGGCCCGGTCGAATTCATGAAGGAGCACAACATTAAATATCGCGGTGCCGGCGTGCTCTTCGTCGGCGACAAGGGGATCCTCTTCGCGGACTACACGACCCATCAGCTCTACCCGGCTGACAAATACGCCGGTTTCCAGGCACCGAAACCGTGGATCCCGGAATCCATCGGTCATCACAAAGAATGGATCCAGGCCATCCGCGACAACAAACCGGAGGCGTGCACGTGCAAATTCGGTTACTCCGGCCGTCTGACTGAAACGGTCCTTCTCGGAACGGTCTCCTATCGTGTTGGGCAGAAACTCAACTGGGATGCCGACAACATGCGCGTAACCAACTGTGATGCAGCCAACGATCTCATTACGGTCGAATACCGCGACGGATGGATCCTCTAAATTCCCAAAATCACTCTAAGAGAGTGAAAATTTCTTGAAAAGAGAGCGGAGGGAGAAGTGTTTTCAAGACTTCTCTCTCCAGGTTACTCATCTTATGGGGAATGATTTCAAGAAACTTTCAAGAAACTTGAAATTTTTGCGATTTTATGTAACACACGGTCGTTCTATACTATGGAGAGTAAGATCTCGTCCTTTGGGGGATGAAGGATGAGGAACGAGGTTGACTTTCAAAAAAGGAGAAGGAAAATGAATCGATTTCAACTTTGGGGAAACCGTGTGTGGTGGTGTTTATTGGGGGTCTTTTATGGATTTTGGGTCTATTTGACGATCTTTCCGATAGATGGAGTACCTTTACATTGGAGGGAGAGCTTGCTGCTGGATACTTTGGTACTGGCGGTATTTTTGATCCCGTTTTTCGTTTTTCGCGCTTGGAAAAGCCCGCGTTTGGCTGCTTGGCTGGGAAGTTTGGGTTCTGTTTTTCTATCTTTCACATTCTTTTGCTGTTTTAGCATGATTTGGACTCCGCCCGCCATTGAGCCGCCGCCGTTTATCATTCCGCTCTTTTTCGCTTTTTGGGCGGCAGTTCAAACTGGCTCAGTTCTGTTTCTCCGATACCTTGGGATCCTCTGTTGGCGTCTCCTGCATCGTACCAAGCTGAATGAGAACGCCGCCGCGGAGCTTGAGCCGCACGGACGAACTCCGTTTAGGGCGAACTTGGCAATGTGGGGGCTGACGGCGTGTGCGTATTGGTGCTTTCTCCTAGCGTGTCTCCGAATGACGGCAAGTTTTACCCGTGAGCTTCCGGAGATGCTGGCGCTCGGGTTTCTTTTGGCTGTCTTTTTTTTGTTTCCGTACAATATTTTCCGGCATTGGGGCTATACTCGGAGAGTTTCGCAAACGTGCAGTTTCTGCGCAATTTCTCTGGCATCCCTTGCTGTCGCTTTGATCTTGACGGCCTCCCCTGCGTTTACCTATGCTATCCAAAGGACACCGATACTATGGGGCGGTATGTTCAGTCTCTTTGCCGGGGCGGCCGTACTTATGTATTCCGTCCTGATCGTACACAGTGTCGGTATTCTCTGCCAAAGGCGGAATTAAAGAGCCCGCCGGCAGCGGCATCCCAGTTCACATTGTGTTTGCGGTCATTGGAGATGCGGATGGGGCTTGCGGAATGCTCGAAACGGTTTGGTGTGTTTTCGTGCCTTCCCTGAAATTCATGTTAGGACACGCGGGCTTCACATTCCTGCTAAGTGCCGGAGCGGACCCTTTTAATCTTGCTGATTGTACGTAAAGAGCGAGAAAAACGTGTCGGCGTCGATCGCGTCGCTATGGAAGTGCACCGATCCATCCGCGTACACATAAAAGCAGCCGTTCCGATGAAAACTGTAGACTTCGTTGTGATTGTTCTGATTGATGAATCGATTTCCCGTCACCGAATGCGTGTAGAAGAACGCGTCCGCATCCGCCCAACGGGAACCGCTGATCTTCGAGCCGTCCGCCTCGTTTCGCGTGTATCCGATCGGTCGGCCACAGTCTTCAAAAAAGAGGAACGTGTTTGAGAGACCATCCCGGATCTCCGACGCATACAATGCCCGGTCATCCGGACGAAGCATTCCGTACCAGAGATTCCGTTTTTTTGCGAGTCCCGCCTTCACGAACACATTGTAGACGGCTGGCTGGATCTTCGTGTTGGCGGCGTAATCCGAGATGAAATCTTCTTTCTCCGGCGTCGCGGGACACCGAAAGACCGGAATGTTCGTCTTACTTACCGTCGAATTCGGCGCTTTGTTCCAGTTCACGTTCAGGTCCATCTGTACGGCAGTGTTTCCCTGTTCGAGATACGGGAGTATCAGAGAAAGGACATTATGTTTCGCCGGCTTGAGCGTATGCGACGGCGGGAACTTCCGGCTGGCCGTCTCGTACTGGAGCATCGCCAGCCCGATCTGTTTCTGATTGTTCGAGCACTGCATGTTCCGCGCGGCATCCCGCGCTGCCTGTACCGCAGGAAGAAGCAGACCAATGAGCATTCCGATGATCGCGATCACCACGAGAAGCTCCACGAGCGTAAATCCGCGCAGATGCCACAAACGCTGTCTTACTTTTGCTCTTTTGTCCATCTTATCATCCCGCACCTTTCCCATTTCTGAATTATCGTGCCGATCAGGTGAAACGTAATACCTCCAATCGTACATTATAGCACACTCCAGAGCAAATGCAAGGGGTGGCTGGAAGGTGAATGTAAAACTTTTAAGTTTATCCTCTGTCCCGCTAGGGCACCCGGAAGAGTGTCTCTCCGTGCGTATTCTGAATTTTCGGCGGTGAAACTTGTACGCAGTTACCGGATGAACCAAAAATTCAGGAAAAAACGTTTTCTTTTTTTGAAAAAATCTTCCAGGGTTGACTTTTCGACGGAACGCGCTATAATAAAATCAGAAGAGAGTATGTATGGATCCAATACCGCTAAAATTTGCCCGAAAAACGGCGAAAAAAACGGCGAAAACGACTGTGAAAAAGCCGATTTTCGATTTGCCTCCGATGTCGGATGTGGTGTTTCTGTACCTTTTTTCGTCGCAGGGGGCGGAAGAGGGACTCGTTGGGTTCATCAATGCCGTGAATCTGAGCGCGGGCCGTCCGCTGATCGTGAAGGCGGAGATCAAGAGTCCATTTCATCTCGCGGACTTTTACGAAGATAAAATGACGGTCGTTGACGTGAAGGTCACTGACGAAAAAGGCTCATTTTACGACATTGAGATGCAGCTGATGCCCGGCCAAGGGTTCACGAACTGCGTGTTGTACTATTGGAGCCAGATCTACTCAACGCAGATCTGCGAAAGCGAACACTATACGGAACTGCGGCCGGTCATGTCGATCGTTTTGACGCGCTTTGAGCTTTTTCCGCAGCTCTCGCGGATGCACAATGTGTTCACGCTGCGTTCAGAAACGGAGCCGTATGTCCTGTTCACAGAGCATGCGGAGATCCATACGCTGGAGTTGACGGGCCGCAAGCTGGAACCTGTATTTTCCGGGATGACAGAAGTTGCGGAGAAGGATGAGCCGCTGCGGAACTGGATCGATTATTTACTTAACGCAAATCAAAAAACGGAGGCGGAAATGGACAAATTGCTGACCCATACGCCGGGCTTGGAACGCACGCACCGGCTCTACTCGCGCTTTACCCGTGACGAGCTGTTCCGTGAACGCGCTCTCGCTCGTGAAAAAGCGATCCGGGACATTGAAGTCTCCATCCATCAAGGCCGTGAGCAAGGCCGTGAGCAAGGCCGTGAGTAAGGCAAGCTGGAAGCGAAAGCGGAAGCCGTTGCGATGATCTTGGAGTCGAAATTCCCGGCGGAATTCACCGAGGCGGAACGTGAAAAGATCCAGAAGATCACGGATCTGGAGCAGCTTGATAAATTGATGGAGCCGGTACCTCCATGATGGCAAGCAAACGATTTCAATGCGGCTGTCTGCTGATCGGATGTCTCTTTGGAGCAGCGATAGGCTGTCGCTGTGAAAATCTGTCCCCGGACAGACTGCGCGCTGTCGTTTTGCCATGCCAGTGCCGTAAATTGCCAGAGAATATCGAGATCACTGTTTCGGTTCAGGACCTGGCGAGATCAATGATTGGGTAAAAAAGAAAAAAGGGTGGAAATTGTCGCTGGCCAGTTACGCTCCTTATGGGCTTGCTGTCGATCTGGACTCCAGCGAACTCTTGATCGGAAAAAATATGATCCTCCTGAATTCCCGCCGCTTTCCGTACCAGCAGTGGATCTGCGAACCGGATGCACGGATCACCGCGATCGCACGCAGGCTGGAAATGTCGGCATCGAAGTAAAAAGATCGAAATAAAAAAACAGAACAGACACCAGAGAGAAAAAGCTCTTTTTCTGAAAACATTCCGTTCCTTCGGTACACCATTGCCGGAGGAATTTTTTTGTTTTTTTGATCCAACGAAAACGGGCGTGCCGTGAAAAACGACACACCCGTTGGGATAGTCAACCAGCAAAAGGCAGGATGGTCAGTCAGCGAAAAGGCTGAGCCGCGGGATCAGGCTGTGCTCAGAAAGCCCCCGAAACGCCGAGGATCTCGACCTTTTCCAGAAGTTCTTTCTTGCCGGTGATCGTGACCTTCGAGACCGTGCGGACGTCTTGGCTGACCCACACGGTACGCTGCTGCGGAGTGAGCGTCTGTTTTTCGGCATGACCGTCCAGGCGGATCTCGTATTCCGCGTTCTCTTTTACGTCACCGCGAAGTGTCATTTTCAGCAAGTCTGTCCGGACCGGTTCGGCGAACTCGAACGTTATGGAATCCGCGGTGTCGACGCGTTTCGCCGTCGGCACGAGGTCGCGGTAGGGATTCTCGCTCCCCGTGATGACCGGGACGGGCTGAGATTTCGCCCACGCTTCGTAGTTCTTGCGGTCTAGTTCGTCAGAGAAATCTTTCTTCGCGTTATAGTACGCATGACGCTTCCACTCGGCATCTTCCCAGGCACTCGCTTCCTCATACGTGGCGCAGAACGGAACGAGAAGGTCGATCCAGCACGCGATGAGGTCTTTTTCCTTCTGCGAAAGCTGAACTCCATTGTGCGGGTTCGGACCGTCAAACATCGTACAGATCGAGCTGAACGCCGCGCCGGAATCGTACGGCTTGAGCATCGTCGGAGAGTTCTGGATATTGATCCAAGTCACGACGTTGGATTTTTTGGCACTCGCCCGTTCCGCACGATTGGAATTCGTAAGATTCAGATAGGATTCGCTCCAATAACGTTTCGCGCCAGTGTCATGCCAACTTTTTCCCAAAAGACTGAACGGATGCGCTTTTTGCGCGATCTCCTTCGCGGCTTCCGAATCCTTCAGTTCGTAAAGGCCGAGATCCACACCCCGTCCGCCGCCCGCGAAGAGGCAGTAGACGGCGATTACATTGCGTCCCGGTTTGAGCGGATTCACAGTCAGCTGGCGAAGCTGGTAGTTTTTGATGAAGCCTTTCGCGAAAAAGACTTTCTGCCCATTGATGAAGACTTGGACGTCATCATCATAGAAAACGTTCGCGTAAAGATCCTTCGCCTGGAAGTTCTCCGGAAGGATCAGCTCACGAGTCATCCAGATGCCAAGCGAGTTGGGATCCCAGACGGAACCACCCTTCTTGAGATCCGGGATATACCCGAACGGACCCGAGGCTTTTTTCGCGCCGTCCTGGATCGGATAGCGGGACGCCCAGCCTTCGGCCGGAGTTTCCGTCACGTAGGACCAATCGCTCGCGATCGGGAAGACCGGGGTGAAATGCTCGATCGGAATGCGTATCGAGTGTTCTGCTGCATTCGCGTACGGCGGAAGAGCCTCGGAATTGTCGTGGCACTTGACACAGTGCTTGTCCAGGATCGGCTGGATCTCTTTCGTGAAGGAGAACCAACGCGCGGGACCGTAGAACGGCGTGAGTTCCTGCGGACCAGCCTTCATCGCCATGGAAGAAGAACCTCGGGCCGCGATGGAGTTTTTGTCTTCATGGCATCCGATGCAGGAGAAGGTTTCGCCGGGCTGGAGCGTGCTCCAGGAGCGCATCGTCTGCACGACGTGCCCATTGTTGTCGATGACCTGGAAGTAAAGCGGAGTCTTGGCTGGAACGCGGAAACAGGCGGAACCGTCTTCGTAGATCTTCGCTTCGCCTAGGACTTTTTTCGTGTCCCACGCACCGCCGCCGATGGAGATCGGCGTGGACGACATCGCGCCTCCTGCCGGTCCACTGTTTCCATTATGTCCGATGCCGACCGTGCGGAAACCGATCTCCACGACGCGCAGCGAGCGGATCTTGCTGCGGTCCACGCCTTCCAGACCGGGACCGTAGAAAACATCCTGAAGATAGTAGACGCCGGTCGTCTGCGAGGGATCGACCATCGACGGACGTTCCTGAATGGCCGGTTTCATGGCGTAGAAAGCCGTCTGATTGCACGATTTGTTTCCATCCATGACCAGAAGCTCGCGTTTACCGTCAAAATCCATGAGGTAGATCGAGAACGGATCGATCCTTTCCTGGGTCTGATTTTTCTTGTCCGTGTTGGGACGGTACGCAACGAGGAAAGCGTCACGAGAGACCGGGACCGGATAGCAGAACTGTTCACCGGTCTGACCATAAGCGTCAACTCGGTCGGGCGCAGTTTTGCGATACGGAGCGGTCAGAGTCGCGCCTTCCGCTTCTTCACGGCCTTTGTTCGGGTCAAGGACTCCGAGCTTACCACGCTGCCAGCTGTGATGTCCGGAAAAAACGCAGATGAGCTGGCCGTTGGTTTCCGGGATCGGACGCGCGTGCAGGATCGTCGTCGGGAACCACGAGTTATTTCCGTAGAGAGCGGTCTGGCCCGTTCCGTCCGGATTCATCTGGAAAAGTCCCTGCGGATAGATCTGTCCGCGGTCATTGTAGTCCCAGCGCGTGTAGATGACGCGGCCGTCAAGCGTCAGTGTCGGGTAGTTGTCATGGACTTGGTCGAACGACATACGGCGCATAAACTGGCCGTCGGAGTCGATACGGTAGAGGTTCGAGACTTCCGTCCACCAGCAGTCGACGATCTGAGAGCAGCGCGTGGAGTTGAAAATGATGTCGCCGCTCGGCAGGCAGCAGGGTTCATAATCCGCCCAGCCAAGGCCGAAGGTGAGCTGTTTGATCTCTTTCGTCTCAAGATCCATGCGGTAAAGATGGAAGTCGTCCAGCAGCTTCGATTTCTTCCACGCAAAAACGACCGCCTTGCCGTCGTAGGTGATGTCCGGGTCACGGATCGCTCCGCGCGGGTCGTCGATGAGGATTTTTTCCATATACTCACCGTTTTCCGTCAGTTCCATCATGCAGAGCTGGGAACCAGGACGGAAATTGCTTTCCGCCTGCGCGTCAGAAACGGCTTCGGTGTACGCGTAGTGCGAACCGCCGAGGTTCGGGTGTTTCGTGAAGATGAATTTCGGCGCGGCCTTGCGAAGCGGAGCCAGACGCAGCGAACGGCGCAACATCGCCGACTTGACGTAAAGTTCCTTCCAGCGAGCATCCGTGCCGGCCGTTCCGTCAAGAGCAGCCAGTTCTTTACGGAATTCCGCGCATTTCTGCTGCGCGTCAGTATCCGAGGCGGCTTTCGCCCGGGCTTCAGCTTCGTCGAGGACCTTCACGACCAGTACGCGTTCGGTCTCCGCCTGTGCAGAGTTGGGGGCACGATCCGTGAAGACGGTTTTGGCTGGGGAATCCGGAGTGACGGGCATCTGTCCTTTCGCCGGATCGAACGCGAGGTCCTGAAGCAGCCAGTCCGCCAGAATTTCTTCACTCGAAGCTGGAACGCGAACTGCGTCCTGCGCCGACAGCGTTTTGAGGGAAATGCTGCTGAATGCGAGTATACAGATAGTCAAAAGAATACTCGATGATCGGAAAGGAAAATGTGTTTTTTTCATAATTGGACCCAAGGAATGGTAAGGCGGATGGAAAAACAAAAAATTAAGGAAGGAATCCGGAAACGAAAATCCACGACAAAGAGAATTTCCAAGGAAGACGAAATTGGGATCAGGTCTCTGGAAAGGCCCGTTGTATGGAATTTTCTGAAATGGAAATGAAACCAAAACAAGGACTCTATTTCCATAGAGCATTCCGCTTATTTTATCTTACCTGATTTTTAGATTTTCATCAAGGGGGGGAAAGAACGGGATCGGCGATTTTCAGGAAATTTTTTTCTTTTGAGGAGAAATTTTTCTTTACCCCCTTGCATAAAAAAGTAAGAACAGGTAAAATAAAGAGGTTCCGCAAGATTTTTCGCGTTTTTTAGGTAGAAAGTGAGCGAGACCGCCTTTAACATGGTGAAGGCATTTTTGAGAAAAATGGAGGGAAATGGGATGAGAGACGGTGTGAGGAAAGTCAGTCGGTACGCAGTTATTGTGATGTTCTGTGTACAGATCTTGGTTTTCGGGAGTTTTGCTGCTGCGGCAAAAGAAACAGAAGAAAATCTACAGTTTTTGCAAATGGTGTGTCCCTATCTGACGGATGAGACTTTCGGATTGGATCGTTGGGAACTTCATGACACGAATCTGCTCGAATTTCAGAAAAAAAATCTGGAGTTCGTGAAAGTGCTTTTCCCTAGGATGACGGAAGAGCTCCTTAAACAGCCGGATGCGCAGGCCCGGCAGGATGGGGTCAGAGAGCAGCAGAAACGTCTTGAGGCAATGAAGAAACTCTCCGGAGGCACTGTCTTTAGCATATGGAGCAAAAAAGGCCTTCTTTTCGTGGTGCCGAAACGGGATCCGGATCCCGAGGCGGAGGCTGCCGTCGTTTCCCTGATGGAGGACTTCCCGTTTTATGAACCGACAAATGAAAAAGATGCCCGTATTCTGGAACTCCAGAAAAAAATGGTCGTCGTAAAGCCGACGGAAGAGGCTGTCCTGTTCTTCATTTCCACACCGTCGTTTCTGGCATTTCTGCGGGAAGTGATGCCCGACGTGGAACTCCCTTTCCCGGAAACGGTGCTCTCGCGGGAAGCTGATTTGGAAATGCTTGAAGAACATCTTAAAAGTTCGATCAAGCGCAGTGATTTTGAGACTATACTGAGCAGAGAAAATTTTGGAAAGGCCCAGACGCTGATCCTGGCACTTCCGCCGGGAATTCGCGAGATCCTCAAGGTCCAGGTCGCCGACGTGAATTACGAAGATGGTGCGATGAAAGGCATTTCCGGGGCGGACATGATGCAGGTCGCCGATTCTTTCCTCGGCGTGAGTGTGCTGCGCGACAGTTTTTACGATCCGGGGATGGTCCGGTTCGAGTTTGAAACGGAAGACGAGGCCGCGCTCGCACACCGGATCTTTGGAAATTTGTTCGCCAATGCCAGAGACGCATTTAAAGAACGTTCGGGCAATGAAATGGCTTCGGCAGCAGATGACTGGATGGATCTCTTGACGCTGGCTTTTGCTCCGAAACTTCAAGGGAACGCCTTGACGCTGGACTGGCAGGAAAATTTTGACGCGGTCGGGGATCGGTATTTGGGGTTCATGAAACGGCTTGGGGAGTTCCAGAATGCGCAGCGTGAGGCGCTGGAACGGACGGACGATGAAGAGGCTGAGCGTATTTGCACGCTTCTGAAACCTTGGCTGACGCTCCAGACGACGCTCGTTGCGAGAGTGGATCTGGACCGGATCACGCCGGATCTCTGGATGAATGCGGGACTTGAGGAATTTGCGAAAATGGCCCCGAACTTTTTCCAGAGCGCTGAAGGACGTGATGTGCTCAAGGCCGCGGACGAGGCGGTGGAACTCGTGAAGCTGCATCTGGAAAAACTCCGAAAAACGGGCGCGAAAGACGTTTTCCTGTTCGTGGACCTCTCCAATTTGCTGATTCCCGTTCGGGTCGTCATTCCAGGAATGAAACTGGAAGGAAACGGTTTGACGGAAGGGGTGCATGCCGGTACGCTTTACTCGCTGGAGGAGTTTGCCGCGAACTGCACGGACATGCCGCTTTCTTCGCTTCCGGAAGAGACCAAAAATCAGGTCTGTGTCGGAAAATGGAACGATTCGGTCATTCTTCTCATGAAGACGCAGGAGGATCTTGCAGATCTGGACGTTTGGAATTCCTTCGTGGATACGCACCATGCTTCTGAACTGGAAAATGTCGAAGCCGCTCAGAAATACTGTGTGAATTCGGCACTTTCCCTCACATTCCGCATGACGCCGGTCCTTGCGATGGCGATCCAGAGTATTTTAGAGGCGCAGAAGACTGCGTTCAGAAATAATGAGATCGATCCGCCGTTCTACATTCCGCCCGCAAAGATCCTCACGAATGGTCTGGATGTCGTGACGCTGAGCGCGGATCCTAATTTGGGTACTTTTTCGCTCAACATTTTTGGCAAAAGCGAGAAATCTGCGCGAAATCTCCTGAAACTCATTGAATTGTGGCACGAGGATGCGTTGGATGCGATGCAGACGGCGCAGGCGGAAAGACTTTCGATGGATCCGAACATTCAAGAGCAGGACTTGCTGCTCCTTATGGCGGCTTCTGAAGACTGGATCGACTGGATCTTTGAATTTGCCCGCCCGATGCGCGACGGAAAACGTCTGTACTGGGACTGGTCGCAGAGCGAACGGATCTCACAGCTGCCGAAACTTTCTCCAGAAAACAAAATGTTCCTGACGGCAGGCCCGATCGCTGTGGGAACGGCACTCCTTATTCCGGCAGTCCGCCAGGCGCGTGAAGCTGCGCGCCAGATGCAGGCCAGCAATAATTTTAAACAGTGCGTGCTTGCGGCTCTCAATTTTGAGTCGGCGATGGAGCATTACCCGACGGCGTATTCTGTTGATGCGGACGGAAAACCGCTCCATTCCTGGAGAGTGCACATTCTCCCGTACCTGGGTGAGATGGAACTTTACGAAAAGATTCGTCTGGACGAACCGTGGGACAGTGAATGGAACCGGCAGTTTCACGATCAGTGCCCGCAAGTTTACCGTTCCGTGAGAGATCCCGGCGATCCGCGTGCCGTCATTGGCGTCGTCGTGGGAGAGGGATGCATCTTCGAGCCGGTCACGAAGCCGGACCAGAAAGGATGCGCTCTGGAGGAGGTCCTGGATGGATTGAGCAACACGGTCCTCTTTGTGCCTTGCGAGCCGGTCTGCTGGATGGATCCGACGGCAAATGTACCGTTTGAGAAAGCGCGGGAGAAAGAGATCCCTGCGGAATTCTCCGGCGGCTTCCACGCTGCAATGGCGGATGGCTGCGTGTACATTTTCAGACCGGAATTACTGGATACTGACGGGTGGAGATCCCTTCTTTTGAGAGATGACGGTGAGGTGATAACGCCGGACATTATGATAGAGAAGGGCTCCTCTGCTGAGGCTGATGAGACCGAAGACACTGAGGCTGAAAACGAGACGGATGCCGCGGAAAGCGACATGCTGTTGGTTCCTGAACCCGTTGCACTCCCGATGCCGGAGGGGATCTGACCGGACTCATTTAACTCGGAGCATTTATTTTTTACCTTCCTAGTTGGATTTTGAGAAAAGGAAATTTTGTGTGAATCGATTTTTTAAACTTTTGTTTGTTTTTTGCGGCGGTTTCATGGCCGCTTGGGCTGCTTGTGCGTCTGCGCAGGACGAGAATGCTGTCTCTTTCGAAATGACGCGCGAGATCTGTCTGGATCTGGCTCCCGGAGAAAATAATCCCCGAAACAGCGAGGGAGATTTCATCCGCACGAAAGACGGACGGATCCTTTTCGTTTACTCACAGTATTTCGGCACGTCGGCAAGTGACCATGCGCACGCGAATCTGGCGGCGATCTGGTCCTCCGATGAAGGAAAAACGTGGAGCGAACCGGAAGTGATCGTAAAAATGGACGGCGGCCTGAACGTCATGTCGGTCTCGCTCATTCGCCTGCAGGACGGAAGGATCGGATTGTTTTACCTGCGGAAGTACTCCATGAGCGACAATCGCGAGTGGGTCCGATACAGTACGGACGAAGGAAAGACTTGGTCGGAAGCGGAGTGCTGCATTGCGGACGAATTCAAAGACTACTATGTCGTGAATAACGCGCGCATAATCCAGCTGCGTGACGGAACGATCCTCGTCCCGGCCTGTCACCACAAAACGATCAACGGCAAATTCGACTGGTCTGGCGAGCTGGTCTGTTTCTACTCGAAAGACGCAGGGAAGACTTTCCAGCGCGGCGAGTACGTCAAGAAGCCGAAGGGACTCGTTTTTCAGGAACCGGGTGTGAATGAGCTGGAGGACGGCACGATCTTCATGTACACGCGGACGACTTCCGGAAGCCAGTTCGTCATGCGTTCCAAAGACGGAGGGATCACGTGGGATGAACCGGGGCCCTCGCAGTTCATTTCCCCATGTTCGCCTCTTCTGATCCGGCCCATCCCGGGGACCGAACGATTTCTGGCGATCTGGAACGACACGCCGAAGGGACGGAATCCGCTGAATATCGCGGTGCTCGATGCCGAGCTGAACATTCAGTGGAAGACCGTCCTCGACAGATCGGAGGGAACGCCGCCTCAGTGGTTCTGTTACCCGGCGATCTTGGCGCTGAATGAGAATGAGTTCCTCATCTCCTACTGTGCGGGCACCATGCCTGGGGTAGGACTTGAAAAGACACGCATTGTAAAAGTGCGTCTCGAAGAGAAGAAGTAAGGCCCATACTCTGACAGCCTGACGTCCAGAAAGCAGGCACGCATACGCATTACGCAAAGGACGCAGAGAGAAAGAGCCGAAAACTCTTCCTCCCTGCGTCCTCCGCACGAAAAAACCAAACGTCAAACCGTTACTTTACCTGAAATTTGATCTTCTTCTCCTTCGCATACCGTTCCGCCTCCGACCCCGCTTTTCCGTAGATCACCAGATCTTCAGAGCACAAGTTGAACGCTTTATCTCCAATGCTCGTCACGCTGTCGGGGATCGTCACCGACGTGAGGCTCTTGCAGTCTTTGAACGCGTAATTTCCAATGCTCGTCACGCCGTCGGGGATCGTCACCGACGTGAGGCTCTCGCAGCTGTAAAACGCGAAATTTCCAATGCTCGTCACGCTGTCGGGGATCGTCACCGACGTGAGGCTCTTGCAGTCTTTGAACGCGTAATTTCCAATGCTCGTCACGCTTTTAGGGATCGTCACCGACGTGAGGCTCTCGCAGCTGTAGAACGCGCCCTCTCCAATGCTCGTCACGCTGTCGGGGATCGTCACCGACGTGAGGCTCTCGCAGGAGCTGAACGCGGCATTTCCAATGCTCGTCACGCTGTCGGGGATCGTATACTCGCCAGAAAGTGATCGTGGAGCGCCGAGGAGCGTTTTGCCGTCGTGGGAATAATAGACACCTGCCGCGTCGCAATACGGTAACGGACCCGTGGAAAAGGGAATTTTGTCGCTTTTCGCATACGTTTGGGCTGCGGAACCTTCTGTACCGTAAATAGTGAGCCTGGAGCAGCCTTTGAACGCTTCATTTCCAATGCTCGTCACGCTGTCGGGGATCGTCACCGACGTGAGGCTACGGCAGCCGATGAACGCTTGATTTCCAATGCTCGTCACGCTGTTGGGGATCGTCACCGACGTGAGGTTCTTGCAGGAGCTGAACGCCCAATTTCCAATGCTCGTTACGCTGTTGGGGATCGTCACCGACGTGAGGCTCTCGCAGCTGTAGAACGCGCCCTCTCCAATGCTCGTCACGCTGTTGGGGATCGTCACCGACGTGAGGTTCGTGCAGCCGCGAAATGCGCGATATCCAATGCTCGTCACGCTGTCGGGGATCGTCACCGACGTGAGGCGCCAGCATTCGTAGAACGCGTAATTTCCAATGCTCGTCACGCTGTCGGGGATCGTATACTCGCCAGAAAGCGATCGGGGAGCGCCAAGGAGCGTTTTGCCGTCGTGGGAGTAACAGAATCCGGCCGCGTCGCAATACGGTGACGGATCCGTGGAAAATGAAATTTTGTTGCTTTTCGTATACGTTTGAGCTGCGGAACCTTCTGTACCGTAAATAGTGAACCTGCTGTAGCCCCTGAACGCTTCCTTTCCAATGCTCGTCACGCTGTTGGGGATCGTCACCGACGTGAGGCTCTCGCAGCTGTAGAACGCGCGATCTCCAATGCTCGTCACGCTGTCGGGGATCGTCACCGTCGTGAGGCTGTCGCAACAGCTGAACGCTTCATTTCCAATGCTCGTCACGCTGTTGGGGATCGTCACCGACGTGAGGCTCTTGCAGTCGTAGAACGCGGAATCTCCAATGCTCGTCACGCTGTCGGGGATCGTCACCGACGTGAGGCTGGAGCACCCGTAGAATGCGCGATCTCCAATGCTCGTCACGATGTTGCCGATCGTCACCGACGTGAGGCTCTTGCAGTCGTAGAACGCGGAATCTCCAATGCTCGTCACGCTGTTGGGGATCGTCACCGACGTGAGGCTCGTGCACTCGCAGAACGCGTAATTTCCAATGCTCGTCACGCTGTCGGGGATCGTCACCGACGTGAGGCGCCAGCACTCGTAGAACGCGGAATATCCAATGCTCGTCACGCTGTCGGGGATCGTCACCGACGTGAGGCTGGAGCAGTCGCAGAACGCGCGATCTCCAATGCTCGTCACGCTGTCGGGGATCGTCACCGACGTGAGGCTATTGCACCAGTCGAACGCTTCATTTCCAATGCTCGTCACGCTGTCGGGGATCGTCACCGTCGTGAGGTTATCGCACCAGCTGAACGCGGAATTTCCAATGCTCGTCACGCCGTCGGGGATGGTGTATTCGGTGAGCTCCTTGCCTTTCGGGACCTGAATGAGCGTTTTGCCGTCGGCGGTGAACAGGATGCCGTCCTCGCTCTTGAAATGCGTATTGCCCGCAGAGACACGGATCTCGGTCAGTTGATCGCACGCGGCAAATGGACCGCCGCCAATGCTCGTCACGCTGTCGGGGATCGTCACCGACGTTAGGCTGTCGCAGCCCCAGAACGCTTCATTTCCAATGCTCGTCACGCTGTTGGGGATCGTCACCGACGTGAGGCTGGAGCAGTCGCCGAACGCGCCATCTCCAATGCTCGTCACGCTGTCGGGGATCGTCACCGACGTGAGGCTGCGGCAGGAGCGGAACGCTTCATTTCCAATGCTCGTCACGCTGTTGGGAATCGTCACCGACGTGAGGCTCTCGCACCCGCTGAACGCGTAATCTCCAATGCTCGTCACGCTGTTGGGGATCGTCACCGACGTGAGGCTGCGGCACCTGCTGAACGCGGAATCTCCAATGCTCGTCACGCTGTCGGGGATCGTCACGGACGTGAGGCTGTCGCAATAGCTGAACGCTTCCTTTCCAATGCTCGTCACGCTGTTGGGGATCGTCACCGATGTGAGGCTGTCGCAGCCGTCGAACGCGTAATTTCCAATGCTCGTCACGCCGTCGGGGATGGTGTATTCGGTGAGGTCCTTGCCTTTCGGGAACTGAATGAGCGTTTTGCCGTCGGCGGAGAACAGGATGCCGTCCACGCTCTTGAAATGTGGATTGCCCGCGGAGACTTGGATCTCGGTCAGTTGATTGCACGTGTTGAATACGTCCTTTCCAATGCTCGTCACGCTGTTGGGGATCGTCACCGACGTGAGGCGCCCGCACCCGCTGAACGCTTCATTTCCAATGCTCGTCACGCTTTTAGGGATCGTCACCGATGTGAGGCTCCTGCAGTCTTTGAACGCGGAATTTCCAATGCTCGTCACGCCGTCGGGGATGGTGTATTCGGTGAGGCCCTTGCCGCGCGGGACCTGAATGAGCGTTTTGCCGTCGGCGGTGAACAGGATGCCGTCTATACTCTTGAAATGCGTATTGCCCGCAGAGACACGGATCTCGGTCAGTTGATCGCACCCGGTAAATGGACCGTATCCAATGCTCGTCACGCTGTCGGGGATCGTCACCGACGTGAGGCTCGTGCACCTGGAGAACGCGTCATCTCCAATGCTCGTCACGCTGTCGGGAATCGTCACCGACGTGAGGCTCGTGCACCAGTAGAACGCTTCCTTTCCAATGCTCGTCACGCCGTAGGGGATGGTGACGGTGGAGGCGGAGCCGGTGTATTTGGTGATGGTGAAGTCGCAGCCGGAACGGAGGTGTTTGCCGATGGTGACGGAGGAGGCGTCGACGGTGTATTTACTGATGGTGTATTCGAATCCGAGATTTTTCAGCTCCGTTTCGAGTTCCGTGAGGATGGGGTCAGGTTCCTCTGTGTATTCGGCAGCCCAGGCGGCGATGTCGGCAATGAGGGCCTCGTCTTCCGGCGTGATCTCATCCGTGATCGGCGCTGTGCCGAAAAAACGGACGTGCTGGACGTACTCTCTGTCGGCTTCGGAGAGCTGCGCGAGCGGGATAGTGCCGATCCCCAGCGGCGTGCGGAGCCGGATGATGTTGGGATCCTGTGCGTCAATCGTGTCTCGGAGCCAAACAGCTTCGATCGAGACCCCGCTCACCGTCGTCCACGTGCGTTTGAGTTCCTCGGCCTGAATGAGCGCGGGAAACAGGAACATAAACAAAAACAACAGTTTTCTCATAGTCTTCCTTTCATTTTTTTGAGTGTTGTGCTGAACTGTAATATAAAATATAAAGAGATTTATTTCCGGAAATTACGCAAATTTTTTGAAGATCTTTCATTCTTCTTGACTTTATTTTACTATTTTTCCCAAAAAAATCAAGGGGGAGTGTTTGTATTCAGGATGTATTGTTGTTGAAAAAGACAGAAACACGTTCTGAAACCCGATCCTCCCACAAGTTTCTCCGTGCGCCGCTGCGTTCTGCGGGGAGTCACAGCGGCGCAAAAAGTCCCTCGTTTGAGGTTTTCATTTCAGTTTCAGGATTCCGGCATGAATGTCGGCATGACGAGCCCTTTTGCCGGAGCGCCTCCTCCAAGAGTCTGCCCCACGTGGAGCTCCGTATTGCGCGCGCCCCAGGAATAGAGCGTCCGAATGGCATTCTGAGCCGCACATGGAACGAGAAAGATCGGTCTCGCTGCCGGAAGTGCGTCCTGCGGCTCCGTGAAAGCACGGTAGGCTGTGAAGATCAGAGCGAGCATGGAATCTTCGTCCCGCATGAACCCCGGCCCCAGCATGCAGCTTCCCGGGTCGCAGACAGAGGAAAGAACGCCTGTGAGTCCCGTTTCCGTTTCGAGGACCCACGTACGCCACGCGCCGTCTGGATTTTGGATGAAGTAGGTGAAGTCTGCCGTATGGTCTCGCCCGGTCAGTTCCAGATCCAGCGCGGTGATCGCCGGAACGTCGGCGAGCTGGGCAGGACGCACGCTCGGAAGGAGCCGCGAAACGTTTCTGGAAAGCATTTTTGAAACTTTCTGCGAGTCAAAATTCGGAAACATCATGTCTTGAAAGACCGTGTGCGGCACGAACCCCATCCGGCTGTAGAGGGAGAAAGAATCCAAATTCATGGCGCTGGAAACGAGATGAAGCGGCAAATTCTGCGACTGGGCGATCTCGATGATGTGTTCCAGGATCCGCGGTGCGACGCTTTGTCCGAAATAGTCCGGATGCACGTTCATGATCCCGAGCGAAATGTGCGTGGGACGCGGATGGACGAAACAGGATCCAGCGATCCTTTGTGCGTCACTGTCCCAGGCGATCAGATGGTTTTCCTGTCCGTCGAGGGCCGCGTACGTTCGACAGAAAAGGAGCGCGGAATCTTTTTCGCCAGTGAAGACCGAGAAACCGCGGTTTTTTTGGTACCAGGCGTTCGTGGAATCGTAAATCAGGTGCGCAGCTTCGCGCTGATGGGCCTGTGTCGCGGAAATAATAGTGATCGGCATGAAATGCTCCTGTGGGAAAATAGGAAAAGGAAATCGTGATTTTGTAATGGAAGTAAAATTTCCATTTGAGAAACTCATAAGAAAACGAAAGTCCAAGAAATTTTCAGACTTTCGTTTTTATTTTTGCAGTCTTCTCTTACGGCCTGAATTTCAGACGTCGCAGATACCGAATGCTTCCGCTAGGCTCTTGAGACCGTCGCGGCGCGGAACGAATTCCTGTCCGATCCAGCCCTGGTAACCGGTCTCGGCGATCTCGCGCATGATCTTCGCGTAATCCAGTTCCTGAGATGCCAAGTCGATCTCCGCACGTCCCGGCCATCCGCCCGTGTGGTAGTGTCCCCAGCAGTCGTGATGCTCGCGAATGTCTTTGATCGGGTCTTCCCCCATTTCACGGGCATGATAGATGTCATAGAGGATCTTGAAGCTGGGCGAATCCAGTTTGTGCGTCAGTTCCACACACCATGCAGTCGAGTCTGCCATATAGTCTTTGTGGCTGTGGCTGTTGAGAAGCTCCATGCAGAGGATGATTCCTTTTTTCTCGGCGTAAGGTACGACTTCCTTCAGACCGGTGACGCAGTTCGCCAACCCTTCTTCTTTGCCCATACCTTCGCAGTTTCCAGACATGCAGATGACGTTTTTGAATCCCCAGCTGACAGCTTCGTCAATGCACGCTTTCGTTTTTACGATGAGTTCTTCGTGGTATTTCGTGTGGTTGAAACCGCGGGTGATCCCCATCGGAGCGGGCAGCATGGCACAGGAAAGACCGTACTTTTTCATGACTTCCCACTGCCCCGCGTTGGTGAGCTCAAGCGACTTCACGCCGATCTTTGCGACCGCTTCACAGAACTGATCCAGCGATATATTGTTCTTTTTCATGTATCCGCCGTAACACCAGAGGCACGCAGACTGCTTCAGGCCGTATTTCGCAGCTTCCGCAAATGCAGAACTGATCCCCGGAAGCATTCCGGCAGCAGAAAGAACGGCAAGGGATCTCATGACTTCTCGTCGATTCATAAAAATTCTCCTGAATTGAGGTGGGAGGAGTTTGGGATATCGTGTTCCCGAAACTCACCGATCGAAACAAAAACATTTTTTTCTAAATTTCAAGGATACACGATTTACCCAGAAAACGCAAGAGGGGAGAGTCCTAAATTTCCTGAAATTTTCTGAAATTTATCCAAACTCGGACACTTTACCGCACTGGCGCCTCTGTGCGTTCCTGTATTGTGAGGGGATGATAGGTCAATTATCTGCGGTTGCCGGAATATTTCGTTGGCCGCGATCACTTAAAAAGATCCCCCTGGAGCTCCCAAAACCAGCCGCCGACTAGTTCCATGATGGAATTACTGCTTCCGACTGCTGACGGATTTTTTATGTAGTAAAATGCAATGAAAATGAAAAGCGAGAGCAGAAAGATCCATTTGAAGACATAGTACGTGATCGGAGTATGGATGACCTGGCACTGTCGATTGTTCAGGATAAACTGCTGGATGGCGTCACGCCGCAGTCCGCGGGAACCGGAAAGTTTCAGAACACGCAGGTGCGGCAGACCATCCAGTTGGTGGAGCAGGGTGTCAGAGAGTTTCGAGAAACTCAAATCTAGGCAAAAATCTTCCTTCATCCGTTCATGAAGGACCCAGATCTGCCCTCGTTCCAGGTTTCGGATCATCTGTTCATCCGCCCAGCTGTAGTTGACAGTAAATAGTTTTTCACGGCCTTTCGAGGTGCGGATATTCATTGTTTTTTCCGAAGGAGTCCTGACGACTCCGATCATTTCGGAACCGACCTGACGCAAAAAACCGATCAGGATCTCTTTGGAAAATTCAAATGCGATGAACGCAGCAACTCCCAATTCTCCCAAATTTCCTAAGCTGGCCATACTGTCCCTTTCTTTTGGTACTTAATTCTTTTTTAGAAACTTCCATTCAGAATGTATACCAATTCTAGCAGATTTTTTCTGTTTGTCAATATGGGAAACTGTATTTTCCAGAAACTTTTTCACGAATTTTAATTTTTTTTCCATCTCATGAAGAACGAGAAGTGTTTCTTTCATTGAGAGAATTAAAATGGTTCTGCCGGAAAGTGGGTACCGATCAGGTCCGATCTCACCACGGAGAGTATAGAAGAGACGCAGAAACACACTGAAAAAAAGAAAGAAAAGAGAAAAAAAGGCAGTGAACTTGCCCTGACACGAAGTTGCATGGAAAACACAAAAAGAGTTGCACGGAAAACACAAAAAGGCACAAATGAATTTTTAAAAATTCAAAATAATGTTCGAGAAGTCTATTTTTTACTGTTTTTTGTCTTAAGATCCGTGTTTCTCTGTGAGTTTTGCGGCTTCAGTGGTGAAACTGGTACACAATTTCGGGATGAACCTTAAAAATTTTTCAATTTTTCGTGATTTTTGGAAATTTACGACTCTTTAAGTCTAAATTTATTAAAATGGTGTAACAGCCTGCGGTTCTTTAAACGGGGAATGTGCCGCCGGGGCGGCCTCAGTCTCTCTCAACGTTTTCAGTATGATGCACGCTGCATTTTTATGCTGTAAACCTTACTTTTAACTGTTCCGACCTTGAATTCATGGGAGAATATTATGTTCATGACTCAAAAAACCAACAGAAAGATCCTTAAAACAGAACTTTCGATATTCCGCTTTTCCAAGGAAATGACCGATCCTATTTTCCCTGTTTTTTTGAAGAAAAGCAGTGGAACTATGAAGATGATCCGCCGATCGATCTTTTTTCTGGTTTTTATTTTGTCTTCCTTTGCAGCATTGAGCGGAGTTGCTGATGAACTTAATGAACCCATGCGGACGTGGACCTCTCAGAAAGGGAAAACCGTACAGGGAGTCTGGCTTCCCGAAAAAGATTCAAGTGACGGAAATACTGTTTTCATCTTGAAAAAGAACGGTAAAGTGGGAAGAGTCAAAGTGAGCGCTCTCTCTCCTGCGGATGCACAGTACATCAGGAACCGTCAGGCTTTGCGCCGCCGGCAGAATAGCGGGGAAACCGATGAGATCGTTCTGGATGACGGATCGCTCCAAGATCTTTCGACTCCTTCTGTCTCTCCTGTTCCTTTCGGACCGATTCGCTCACCGCAGCAGTTTTACGGCTCTTCGGCCGTTCCGATGCAGCCGCAGATCGGAATCGAAAAATATAGTGAATTTTCTGAACTGGAGGAACGGGAATGTCTGGAACTTATCAGAGAATTTGGTCGTACGGGAAAAAAGGAGATCCTCAAAACACACACTTCCCAAAAAGTGGATGAGCGTAGGTATCTTTTTACGACTGCAAAGTGGTACAAAAACCTCTATGATACACTCGATATAAAAAATCCGAACGAAGACGCGCTGCGGATGATTATTTGTGACCGAGTCGAAGCGTTCCGAATGCGTTTCTCGCAATTCACTGACTGCGCAGCCGAAACAGAATGGCTTACGTATTTTGAAAGTTCCATCCTCCTTGCTGATGAATTTCTTCAGAAATTGGGAAATGCAATTGCAGTACGTGACCAAAAACTCCGTGAGTGCCGAACGATTGGAGAACGTGAGAAGCTCAACGCGGTGCATGAGGAGTACGTGAATACGCTGACCGATGAATTCCTTCAAAAACTGACTCCGCTGAACGAGAGTATGCTCGCACTTGAAGACCAGCTCGTCAGGAAATATGGATACGTGACTTACTCGCCGGCAGCAAGCAGTATGGCCCTGAATATCGATGCAGCGATCTCAAACGAAGATATATATGTGCTTTTCGATTATTGTTTGAATGAGTTCAGAGATTCTGTTGTGATCCAGTGGGAAAACAAGAACAAGTCCAAAGCGCTTGCGAGTCCCTCCAATAATGAGGCTGACCTGGAAAAAGTCATCGCCTACTACTGCTATCTGGCCTCTCTTATTCCGGAACATTCCATGTACGATATCGACCGCGGCGTGATCCTGAAAGGGATCATGGATTCTCTGGTCGCTTACCGGGTCTTTGAATCCGAAAACTTCGATTTGGATTTTGCGATCGAGTGTAGTAAATTCACCCTGGCGTACTTTACCGATAATACAGGCGAATGCAGATTCGGGCTCATGGCGATCCTTCAGGCTGAAGGGGAGTTCGACATGGCGATCGAGCTGGCACGTGAACTTATGGATATCTACAAGGGGAATTACTTTTATGCACTTCGCTCAGCGTCCCTTTGTGTCGAGAAAAAAGATTATGAGAGAGCTTTTATTTGGTTCGAAGCAGCAATCTCTGTCGGTGCACTCTGTGAATACGTTCCGACCATGCAGGCAGGTGAACCGGTCTATCATGCGGATTTCGCACTGATACGGCCAGATGTCTTCTGCGAGCTTCAAAGACAGGATCCTGAGCGTTTTGCAAACATCCTGCGCCCGAGCCTTTCATGGGATCACAGACTCGGGAACGAATATGATATTTTCCAAATTGCCAATCATAGCCCCTTCCCGGTACACAATGTAAAATTTAAAGTGATCTTCAGCGACGGTAACCGTACATGGACGAGAACCTACTATACAGATCGGATCGAGGCGGGAGACGTACTTACGGGGGATACGACGGACGGAAACCACTGCGCAGTCCGTTACCCAACCAGCACCAGCGCGGAGATCACGTGTGATGAAAATGTCCAAAGATGATACTTTGCCTAGGAGTAAATGAGGAGCTCCAAGTATTCATATCTAAAAAATAAAAAACGCGGAGAAAGGTAAAACGCCATTCTCCGCGACAGTTTTAAATCTTAACAGATCCGCTATTTTTGACGATGGGAGGCATCAACCGCCGAAATCGTCGAAGTAAATGTTCTCACGCTCCACTCCAAGCGAATCGAGCATTTTGCAGACCGCGCTGGTCATCATCGGCGGGCCGCACATGTAGTACTCGCAGCATTCCGGAGCCTGGTGGTCTTTCAGATACTCGTCGTGAAGGACCTGATGAATGAAACCGGTCGGTCCCGTCCAGTTGTCTTCCGGAAGCGGATCACTCAGTGCCAAGTGGAAACTGAAGTTCGGGAACTCCTTCTCCAGAGCACGGAATTCGTCGTCGTAGAAGACTTCACGCAGGGAACGCGCGCCGTACCAGTAGGAGATCTTGCGGCCGCTCTTCAGACGCTTGAGCAGGTCGAAAATGTGCGAACGGAGAGGCGCCATACCGGCACCGCCGCCGACGTAAACCATTTCCGCGTCGGTGTCCTGCGGGAAAAACTCGCCGTATGGACCGCTGATGGTCACTTTGTCGCCCGGTTTCAGGCTGAAAATGTACGAGGACATGATTCCCGGAGGAACATTCATTCCGCGCGGCGGGGTCGCGATCCGGACGTTGAGCATGATGATGCCCTTTTCTTCCGGATAGTTCGCCATGGAGTACGCACGAAGATTCGGTTTGTCGACCTTTGAAACGTAATCCCAGACCTTGAAACGGTCCCAGTCGGGATGGTATTCTTCGTCAATGTCGAAATCTCTGTACGCGACTTCGTACGGAGGGCATTCGATCTGAATGTATCCGCCGGCCTTGAAGTTGACTTCCTCGCCTTCCGGGATCTCAAGGACGAGTTCCTTGATGAACGTCGCGACGTTTTTGTTGGAGCGAACGGTGCAGACCCACTTTTTCACGTCGAACACTTCGGCCGGAACGCGGATCTTCATGTCCTGCTTAACGGCAACCTGGCAGGAAAGACGCCAGTGGTCGCGCACTTCACCGCGGGTGAACTGGTCTTTTTCGGTGGGGAGGATGTCTCCGCCGCCCTCAAGGACCTGAAGGCGGCACTGACCGCACGTTCCCTGACCGCCGCAGGCACTCGCGACGAAAATGTTTTTGGATGCCAGAGTCTGGAGGAGCTTTCCGCCAGCCGGCACGGTAAGCGTTTTGGACGGATCATCGTTGATCTCGATCTTCACGTCTCCCGTCGCGACGAGGAACTTACGCGCAATAAGGATCGCGCAAACCAGTACCATCACCACGCCGGTAAACATGGCGACGCCAAGCCCAATCTGCTGACCGGAGGAAGCGGCAGCAAAAATGAATACCTGGTTACTCATATTTTAAACCTTTGATTAAGTGTGAATTCTTTTAAAACCTGATTGAACCTGAATCGGCTCACGAACGCTCAGATGCCGCTGAAGGTCATGAACGCCATGGCGATGAGACCGACGGTGATGAACGTGATGCCTAAACCGCGCAGACCAGCCGGAATGTGACTATACTTGCAGCGTTCACGCACGGCCGCGAGAATGACGATGGCCAGTGCCCAGCCCGTTCCGCTTCCGAAACCGTAACAGACGCTTTCCATTAAATTGTAGTCGCGCTGCTCCATGAAGAGCGAACCGCCAAGGATGGCGCAGTTCACCGTGATGAGCGGAAGGAAAATTCCCAGCGCGTTGTAGAGCGGCGGGAAGTAACGGTCGAGTGTCATTTCCAGAATCTGGACCATGGCGGCGATGACGCCGATGAAACAGATCAGCGAAAGGAACGTGAGCGAAACGCCGTCCACCAGCGCGTTCTCTTTCAGGAAATGGTTCAGGATCAGATTGTTGACCGGGATAGTGATGGTCTGGACGACGATGACGGCAATTCCCAATCCGATGGCGGTCGAAACGCGTTTCGAGACGGCTAGGAACGTGCACATTCCCAAGAAGAAGGAAAGCGCCAGGTTGTCGATGAAAATCGAACGCACGATTAACTGAATGTATTCCATGTTCGTCCTCCTTTTTATTCTTCGATCTGCGACGGGTCAAACGTTCTGAGGATCCAGATGAAGAATCCGATCAGGAAGAACGCGCTCGGAGCCAGAAGCATGAGTCCCCAGGGCTGGAACCATCCGCCGTCGTTGACGGTCTGGAAGACGGTCATGCCGAGGAGTTTTCCGGAGCCGAGAAGTTCACGCAG
>SUVI01000228.1 GCA_015062085.1 Planctomycetaceae bacterium | reverse complement strand
GAATACTATCAAATTACCACATGCTATGCTTTTGTCAAGCCGTGGGGGAGGACTCTTTCGAATAAATTTCGGATTTTTGGCGATTGGGGATGGAATTATGAAAAAATGGTTGTTTTTTGAATGATCCCTGAATATTTTGTGTTTCTGGTACTTGAAAAAACGAAAACACGGTACGCACTTGTCGGATGAGCCTTTTTAAAAGACTCTTCCAGAATGTGTGTACCGATCCAGGTTCCGATCTTACCACGAAGTGCGCAGAAGAACACAGACTCACACTGAAAAGAAAGAGGAGAGCAGAGGATTTCTCCTGACACGAATTTCACGGAAAACACGAAAGACGTGAAATGGATCATTAAAATCAAAAACCATTTTGTGTCTTTCGCGTTTTTCGTGCTTTTCGTGTTCCCCCTCCAGTGTGTCTTATGATGTCTTTTTTATCAAGGGGCCAGCTTCTCGAACGGGAAGCCGTTTTCTTTCGCGTACTTCGCGGCTTTGGAGTCGGCACGGGCACGGATCGTGAGGTCGTCGCAGTCGTAGAAGACTTTCGCTCCGATCTCCGTTTCGCAGCTGGGGATCGTCGCAATTTGAAGGCGGGTGCAGCGGTCGAACGTTTCCGTTTCAATGGTCTTCATGGTGTCGGGGAACGTGACGGACTTGAGGTTTTCGCAGCCGTAGAACGCGTTTTTGCGAACGATTTCCGCGCATTTGGGGAGCGTCACGGAGAGGAGTTTTTCGCAGTTGAAAAAGAGGCCTTTCTCAACGCTCTTCACGCCGTTGGGAAGCTGAATATGCTGGAGACGGACGCAATTTGCGAACGTGAAGGGGCCGATCTTCATCACGCTGGCGGTGAATTTCACGAATTCAAGGCAGGCACAGCCGCTAAACGCATGGGGACCGATCTCCGACACGCTGGCCGGGAGGAGTACGGACTTGAGGTTTCCGGAACCCGCGAAAGCATGCGCTCCGATCCGCGTGACGTTCTCCGGAATGGTGTACTCTGTCTGCGGTCTTCCGTTCGGAAACTGGACGAGCGTCTTGCCGTCAGCAGTAAAGAGGATGCCGTCGCGATCCATGAAATTTGTGTTTTTGGCAGAAACGCGGATCTCCGTCAGTTTCCAGCAAAAAGCGAACGCCCCGTCACCAACGGTCAGGACATTTTCGGGCAGCGTTACGGACTTGAGGCTACCGCAGCCCTGAAACGCGGAAGCACCGATCTCCGTCACGCTCTCCGGAAACGTCACGGACGTAAGGCTCTCGCACCCAAGAAACGCGGAATCGCCGATTTTCGTCACGCCGTCGGGGATCGTGAGGTCCTCCGCGCTGCCGAGGTATCCAGTGACCGTGACGCGATCGCCGGTAATCTCATATTCGAAACCGAGTTTCTTCAGCTCGGCTTCCAGTGCTGCGCGGGAGTTTTCGTCGAGCAGTACGATCTTCCGGAATTTGAGTTCATATTCGTTGGCGTACTCCTCCGCGCATGAATCGGGACTGCCGAAAAGCGTGAGGTTTTCGCACCAGCAGAACGCATCCAGTCCGATCTCCGTCACGCTGTCGGGAATGTGCAGAGACGTAAGATGATAGCAGGCTGCAAATGCAGAATCTCCGATGCTCACCAAACTGTCCGGGAGCGAGATAGACCTGAGGCTGGCGCAGCCGTGAAATGCACCATTTGCGATCTTCGTTACTCCGTCGGGAACGATATATTCGACGAGTTTCCTGCCGCCAGGAACATGAATGAGTATTTTGCCGTCGGCGGTGAAAAGGATACCGTCGATGCTTTTGAAGTGCGTGTTTCCCGGAGAAACACAGATTTCCATGAGTCGTTCGCAATTCCAAAACAGTCTCTCTCCTAGGTGCGTTACGTTTTCGGGGAGCGTCAGTGATGTGAAGGGGCAATTCGTGAACGCGAGATCGCCGATCTGCGTTAGGCTGTCGGGAAGTTCTAGGGAATTGAGTTCTGCGCAATCATCGAAAGCATGGTCTCCAATGCTCCTTATTCCATTGGGGAGCCGTACGGAGCAGAGATCGGAACAGTTGCAGAACGCGAAATCTCCGATCTCTGTCACGCCGTCCGGAACGATATATTCGGCAAGTTTCCTCCCGCCAGGAACATGAATGAGCGTTTTGCCGTCGGCGGTGAAGAGGCTGCCGTCGATGCTTTTAAAGTGCGTGTTTCCCGGAGAAACACAGAACTCTTTCAGGTCGCTGCACTCGATGAATGCCAGGGATCCTATCTCCATCACACTATCGGGGAGCGTCACCGATTTGAGAGAATCTTTTTCGCCGAATGGATCTTCGCAGAAGAAAAACGCACCATCGCCGATCTTCGTCACGCCGTCTGGGATCTTAAGCGTTTCCGCTCCGCCTGTGTATTCCGTGACCGTGACGGAATCGCCGGTGATCTCATATTCGAACCCCAGGTTTTCCAGCGTGTGTTCCAATTCCTCGCTGAAAATTTCCCGACTTGCCGTCTCCGTTTGGATTGCGTCTTCTGCCAGAGTGCAGAGCGGGAGTGAAAACAGAAGAATGAAAAGAATAATCCAAAGGGTTTTCATGTTTTTTCCTTTCATTTTTGTCTCGAAAATTAAAGCGGCGAAATAAGAACCTTTTAAAAACAAAAGGCGGCCCTTTCTGCGAGTATCCGGAGCCGCCCGTTTTCTGAAAAATTTCGTTCTACTTCTTTCTGCGCACGAAGTAAATTCCCGCGCAGCCCAAGAGCAGCAAGAGAAGCGAGGCTGGTTCCGGAACCGCGTTATAGTCCGTTGAAAGCGTGAGGATCCTGCCGTCGGGACTCAGGAAAAGATTCCACTCATACTGGAGACTCGGATCGAGCAGCGATTCCCAATCGGAGGGTGCGCCGATCGTCTCATGAGTGATCTGCGTGCCGGATGTAACGATCTCGTACACGCCCCGATCCAGAAGATCCTCTTCCGGGATCGTGAGGAACGCGTCCGCCCCGAAAAGTACATCGCCAGTGACCTGGAAATTCGTCTCACCCGGGATCACCTGAAATTCACCATTCACATCCATCGAAGCGAGAGAGGTCGTTCCGATGCCGCACAGGACAGTCCCAGCTTCCATCGTCAGTGCCGTGTTGGGACTGCCGCCGGAGATCTGAAGGGTCCCTTCCTGAATGTGCGTTGGGCCGGAGTACGTATTCTGGCCGGAGAGGACGAGCGTGCCGGTCCCGGTCTTCGTCAGCCCGCCGTCACCGGAAAGCACGCCGGACCAGGTGATCGAACTGTCGCCGATGGTCTCGAATTCGACCGGATCGTCCGCACTGGTCAGAGTCGCTTTCAGGTTGCTCGACCAGCTGCCGTTTTCCTGGAAATTGGCGGAATCTTCAATGACTTTGCCGGACGTGATCTTCCCGCTTCCA
>SUVI01000036.1 GCA_015062085.1 Planctomycetaceae bacterium | reverse complement strand
CGTTCATCATCACTGGCGGTACGTTGAACTTTGATTCCGCGACCGATACGATCGCGACGATCGACGCGGATGTTTACGTGAACGGAAACGGAAGATTGCGCTTTTACGGAAACGCGAAAAGCGGTGTGTCTGTCCTCGGAAACGGCGTGCTTTACGTCGGCGCAGACGGCGGTGAACTGGCCCTGGATACGAATCGCGGATACCTGACGGTCCACTCCGAGGAGGGGGTGCAGAGTGGGAACCTGATCCTCAACGGTTCACGCGGATTCATCGTTGGGGAATCGACGTTCAACGGTTTCTATGAGATCACGCATGGAACGACGCATTTCTCCAACGAATCACTCACAAAGTCCAAAGGCATCATCCTCAACGGCGGTACGCTCCAGTATGCCGGCGAGATCGCGGCGAACAAAGCGCTTACCGCGCCGATCTTCCTTAAAAATTCCAGCGGTGTTCAGTGCGGCTGGAGCGGGACTTTCAGTCTTTCCGGCGCAATTTCCGATTTTGAAGGCGCGGACCTGACCGGAAAATATCTCACGGTGAACGGAGACAGCGGGTATGTGGATCTCAACGGTTCCGTCAACACGAAAGCGATCTTCCGGCTCAACGACAATGCGCGGACCAACGGCGCGAATGACCTGACGTTCGGCGGTCTGCAGAATGGTTCCGGAAAGACCTTCACGACGACGGCATCGTCCGACACCGGGAAGAAACTGATCCTCAACGTCGCGCCGTCCACTGTGCCCGTCTATTCCGGAACGCTTTCCGGAAATCTGAATCTCGTGAAGGAAGGGGACGGCACGCAGACTTTCCAGACGGTCGGAGTCGGTACGGAATCTGCACCGCTGGCCAGCGTCACGGTAAATGACGGAACGCTCAAAATGGACGCAGTCCCGCTCTACGCGAAAAATCTGACGGTCGGTGAGGGCGGAACGCTCGCTTTTGCAGCCGGATCCCATCTTCTGGATGCAGATTCGGTCAACATTCAGGGGGGGATCGACGTCATCCTGGACGCGAACGGAAACACCACGAAACTGAATGTTTCGACGGATGCCGCGAACTTTACGGCAGATCTTGAGAATGGGATCTTCAATCTCGTGCCTGCGGAAAATTACGAGTTTGAGCAGTTCGTAACGTACCAGATCGCGGAAGTTTTTCCGAATTTCGGTGCCGAATACGATTACGATGCACTTTTGAGTGCGAATTTCCGTGATGCGTGGGAGCTTTCCTACGCAAACGGCGGACTTTTCCTTTCGATGGACAATAATGCGGTGCCGGAACCGGGGACCTGGACGCTTTTGGTCCTGGGGATCCTGGGGATCGGGATGCTGTGCCGTCGAAAGAGGGAGACCGTCTGAGGTATCCTGCTGTTTTCCAGCGAAAATCAACTTTTTTGACGGAGTATCCGGGAATGATTTCGAATACTCCGTCCATTTTTGGGGATCTTTTCATTTCAGGAAAGGAAAATCATGAAAACCGTGCGTTCGATCGGGATCGCAGTGCTTCTTTTGCTGCTTTTTGCTGCGGTCTCTCTTCTTTGGTTCAAGACCGGGTCATTTGAATATCGCGGCAGCCAGATCCACGATTTTGCCATTGATGCTCCGCTTTCGCAGGTCTGCAAGCGGGCCATGAATCTAAAGGAACTTCCACAGGCAGAGACGGATGAAAACGCGCCGAAACTGGATTTTGCGAAAGCTGCCAAACAGTTCTTGGCCGGTGAGCCGATCGATTACGAGTATCTGCATCCGGAACTCGGGCTTTTGAAATTGAAACTGAACATTACGTTTGAAATGGCAGATGGTATTCAAATTAAGGGGGAATCCGTCTCGATCGAGCCGAAAGAGATACGGAAAATGGGAATGACGCTCGCGGAGCTTGAGAAGATCGAGTTTTCTTTGGCTATCATTCCGAAAGACACAGAACCACAGCTCGGGCTTTTTTCCGTCATTCCCAAGACTGGGACGACGGTCATTCGCGTCAAGAGTTCGACGCAATTGAAAGTCCGATGCCGTGAAATGAAATTCGTCCGCACGATCGTGGATGGACAGGTCGCGAAGAATCAGGAACGCATGATCGAGGAGATCCGGACGTTTATCGACGCGAATTTGATGAAAGATCCCGAAGGAATGGAAGAACTGGAATCGGAAATGTCGCCAGAAACTGCGTCAGACGGCGCACTTCCCGGAGGCCGTTTTCTGGAACGTGCTGCGGGATTCCTGAGGAAAAAAGATTCCAAACCGGAACCTCTTGCTGCGGAGGAACCGAAGACTGTTGAGGGGGGCAGTGAAGAGGCCGACGGCGAAGAACGCGGGGAGAACGGCTCGGAAGAAGATATCGATCTGGATATTCTGGATGAATTCTGATTTGGCGAGAGGATCTCCCGACTCCTTTTTTCAAAAAATCGGCTTCACGAAAAAACCGCAGTGCGTTTCGGCATCTGCGGTTCTGGTTTTTAATGTCCGCGGTTTCTGGTTGGCCGTATGGAGACCGGTTTAGAAATCAGCGTTTCCTGGGGTGCGCGGGAACGGGATGACGTCGCGGACGTTCGTCATTCCGGTCACGTACATGATGATGCGTTCCAGACCAAGCCCGAAACCGCTGTGCGGGACCGTTCCGAAACGGCGCAGATCCATGTACCACCAGTAGTCTTTCGGATCCAGATTCATCTCGATCATGCGTTTTTCAAGCACTTCCGGACGATATTCGCGTTCGCTTCCTCCGATGATCTCACCAACGCCCGGCACGAGAACGTCCATTGCGCGGACCGTTTTGTCGTCATCATTCAGGCGCATATAGAAAGCCTTGATCCCTTTCGGATAATTGTACACGATGACCGGTGCTTTGAAATGTTTTTCCGTCAGGTAGCGTTCATGCTCGCTCTGAAGGTCCATCCCCCACTGCACGCGGTACTCGAATTTCTGGCCGTTTGCGGCGGCTTTTTCGAGGATCTCGATCGCTTCCGTGTAGGAACATCGCTGGAAGGTACTCTCGAGCAGGGCATTCAGACGGTCGAGAAGTTGATGCGTTTCGTCGATGCGGTCGTTGAAGAACTTCATGTCTTCCGGGCAGTCTTCCAAAACGGATTTCACGATGAACTTCAGGAACTTTTCGACCAGCTCCATATTGTCCTCGAGCAGGTAAAATGCCATTTCCGGCTCGATCATCCAGAATTCAGCAAGATGACGCGGCGTGTTGGAATTCTCCGCTCGGAATGTTGGTCCGAATGTGTAGACCTTACCGAATGCGTGCGCGTAATTTTCCACCGCAAGCTGTCCCGAGACCGTCAGTGAAGTCTTTTTGCCGAAGAAATCCTGCGAATAGTCGATCTTCCCTTCTTTTGTGCGAGGCAGAGCATCCAGATCCATCGTCGTGACTTGGAACATCTCGCCGGCGCCTTCGCAGTCACTGCTGGTGATCAGCGGCGTGTGAACGTAAATGAATCCCTCGTTCTGAAAAAACTGATGGATCGCGTAACTGATCCGGTTTCGGACGCGGAAAACCGCGTTGAATGAGTTCGTACGGGGACGCAGGTGCGCGATGGTGCGCAGGTATTCGAACGTCGCGCGTTTTTTCTGGATCGGGTAATCTTCTGCCGCGTATCCGTAGATCTCGATCGCCTGTGCCTGAACTTCCGTCGGCTGTTTGCTTCCGGGAGACTGAACGACAGTGCCCGTCACTGCAATGCTGCTTCCAGAAGTGAGTTTTTTTACGCTTTCATAATTTTCGAGCGAATCTGGCGCGACGATCTGAATATTCCCGAAACAGGAACCATCATTTAGTTCGATGAAGCAGAATGCTTTTTGGTCGCGGCACGTGCGGACCCACCCTTGAAGAAAGACTTCCTTACCGATCGCGTCAGCCTGACGCACTGCCTTGACGCTCATTTTTTCTGCCATGAGGACACTCCGATTGAGAACGAAACTGAAAAAACAAAAAATCGGTCCTGAACAGAGTGTTTTTACTCTCAAAAAGGACCGGTCTCAATTTTATCCCAAATTCAGAAAAGCGCAAGGTCCATCCCCCTGGAATTCCCGGATTTTTTTGCGATTTCTGCGATTTTTTGCCGTTTTTTTGCCGTTTTTTTGCCGATTTTCTTTATTTTGTCTTCCTGCTGCCTTTCAGACTCCAAAGAGCCGTAGTGCCGAACAGAAGAAGGAGGAGAGCGGACGGTTCCGGAACGGAAGAGCCGCCGTTTCCGGTTCCTGGAATTTCTCCCGGAAGAAGATCGGCGGTGTCTGTCACCAGATCTCCCATTCGGAAAGTCGCGTACAGGGAATCAAGATAGAATTCCGTACTGTTCTCTTCGCTCTCGGCCAAGTCAAACATATCGTAAATGTCCAGCGTCCATTCCCCTTCGGCCTCTTCTCCCCAGAAGGCATTGGAGGAGAACGTCCAGTACACGCCGTCTTCCGTAAGATCCAAGCCTTCGGAACTTTCCTGCGCAAATGCGAGGATGCTGGAGGTCGAACGCCCGTCTTCGGCAGTGTGAGTCAAAACGAACTCCAGAGCTCCGAGCGTTCCGGACATTCCGACGGTGAGGCTGACTTCTTCCAGTGACTGGAAGGTGACGCCCTGGATGAGGGCCTCATCAATGGAAAAAGAACGGGAAAGGAGCTGCGTGCCGCTGTCGACGCGGACCTGTTGACCATCGATGACGACGTACGCATCGCCGACGGAGACGGTTTCCGCTGCTATCCCGACTGCAAGATCCTGTACCGCCATGGAGACCGAAGAAACGGGGGTCGAAAGGGGGCTGGCCGTGGCTGAAAAACCGGAATAGGACGAAGTGGAAGTCTCTACCGTACTGAAGGTCGTCAACTGTACGGAGGCAGAGGCGGTCACGTCACATGAGGCGGCGGACGAGGAATTTCCAAATGCGAGGCCGGAAACGTAGCAAGCAATGTCCTCCGTGGAGTAGGAAAGGTCGGACAAATCGGTAAGATCGACAGTCAGGATCGACTGTTCTGTCAGCGTAACACCCTGCTGGATCATCTCGCACATTCCGGCTGCATCGATGAGACCGAATCCGTAGGAATGCGAGAAGGAATTTCCCGCCATGTTCGTGACCCATGCGGAACGTGCGTCGTGGGACGTGAGCGTAGTTCCGTCAGAAACGGCCCAGCCGATATTTTCTGCTTCGGAATCCACTTTCACTGCGGTCGCGGCGATCAGGTGTTTTGCCAGTCGGCTGTTCATGGTGAGTCCAGCTTCTTCAGCGGCTTCGGCGGCAAGCGCGACGGCTCCGGCAGCCAGAGGGCACGAAAAAGATGTTCCGCTGACTGTCGCGGTCGTGTCCGTTCCGGAATCAAAATCGTAACTGCTCGTCGTGATGCTGGTCCCCGGGGCGCACGTGAGGATACAGGCTCCGTAATTGGAGAAGGACGCGTATTTGGTCCCCTCGCTGTTGAGAGCCGCGACTGTGATCGTCTGCGGTGCCGCCTGAAATGCTATTTTGTTGGCATCCTGACTATTATACTGTGTGATCTGCCCGTTCGTTTTTCCGATATTTGAGGCCCTCTGATTTCCTGCCGAGTACAAAATGACCGTGTTTGCGTCTTCGGCTTCCTCGAACGCTTCGTAGAAGTTCATTTGGGAGACCGTGTTTTCGCTCAGCCATACCGTTTTGCCGTTTTCGGCAGTGAGGTAGAAGAAACCGGAACCGAACTCACCGGCAAGGGGATCGGAGAAACCGCACAATCCGGAGTAACCGGCATTGCTTCCGTAGCTATTGGAGATGATCTGCGCTCCTTTTTCGACGGCCGTCCGAATGTTCGTCGGGATCGTAATGGTGCTCAGATCCGTTTTGATCACCGTTAATGTCACATCATTCGCGGCCTGAACGAGACTGCCGGCCGTTCTGGTCCCGTGAGATTCCGACGCAGAGGATGGTTCTGCTCCGTCGATCGTTGAAATGATGAGTTCAACGGCATCGTAGTCTCCGTCGGCACGTCCCTGAACTTTGAATGAGGAATTGGTCTGTGTCAGACTTGTTTGAATATTGTCCTTGAACCAAGTGTGGGCGTGGATCGCATCATCGATGACTGCGGCATTCACGCCAAGGCCGGAGTAGTCTGTGACCTGATCTACGTTCATGAGTTTCAGCCAGCGCGTCTCGGAAGCTGCTGGTAATGAGGCCGTTTCTGCGCAGATCTGTTCCGGAATACAGTAGGAAAAAAGAAAGAACAGAAGAGAAAAAAAAGTCGCAAATGTGGACCGGAATGAATTTTCGTTCTGAACTTGAAAATCGTTCATAAGCACCTCTAAGTCAAATGAAAATGGTTTCAGGTTTTGGCTGGTACTGAAATTCATGAGACAGGGGCATGGACATGAACTAGCGGTATCTTCCTAACTTAAAAAACGGTAATTTCAAAAAATTTGTTCATTCAAAAGTGTGGGAATTGAAAAAATATAGAAATTGGGGACCGCTCTGGTTCGGGTCGTAATAATTATATTAGAAAATTATTTTAAAAGCAAAATCAGCTTTGAATGGAAATTGAGTTAAATACAGGGGTTAAAGATTGAAAAGGGAACACACACTCCGGGTGGAAGAGTATTCCCGGAGTGTGTATTTTACGTTTTAGTTAAGATTTTGCGTTTGCTCCGCCGCATCGACCTGTCCGACCGAATTGAGGTAGGAGAGAGCCTGCTGGTCTCCCTGTTCGGCGGCTTTGAGAGCCAGCTGAATGGCGACGTCGCGGTTCTCTTTGACGTAAATTCCCATTTCGTAAAGCCTAGAAAGTTCCGTCAACGCGTAAATGTAGTTCTGTTTGACCGCCATGGTATAGTAGGCGACCATGATCTTTTCATCCATCTTCACGCCGTGCCCGTCACAGTATATTTCTCCCATGAGATACTGTGCCTGTGCATCCCCGGCTTTCGCTGCGGCTGCGATCTGCTTCAGGAGAGCGGGGCCGTTTTCGAACGAAAGAGAATTCTTGGTGCAGTAGTCCATGAAGACCAATGCCGTACGTTCGTTCATCGCACCGGCTTTTTGGAAGAGTTTTCGGGTGACGTCTTCTTTGGAAACGATCCCGCTCCCGAAAAGCGATGAAAATGCGAGCTGCGTGTATGCCGGAGCATAATTCTGTTTCGCGGCTTTCTGAAGCAGTTCGATCGCACGTTTGGGGTCCTGCGCGGTCCCGCGTCCGTTTCGACAGCAGATCGCCAGAAGAGTGAGAGCTTCCGGATCATTCTGCGCCGCCGCTTTTTCTAAGAATTCGACTCCGCGTTCCGGTGTGAGTTCATGATTCACTCCGATGCAGTAGTACATTCCAAGGAGAGTCTGTGCACCTGCGTAATTTTCTGCGGCAGATTTTTCTGCCCAGAATTTGAATTTCTGATAGTTTTTGGGAATGATGCCGTCTCCATGATAGAAAACGGACGCGATCTCGCACGCCTCTTCCGGTGAGACTTTCAGCTCTTTCAGGGCTTCCGCCACATCTTTCGCGCCGTTCATCGACGCAACTTCCAGCCAGACGACTCCAGCGGCAGTCTCTTTCTGCTCAACGAGAGCTGCTCCCAGTGTCAGCTGTGCATCCAGATCTCCCTCCGATGCCGCAGCCATGAGGAGCTGGATCCCCTGGTTCATTTCGGGAGTTCCAGGTTTTGCCGTTGCGATGTAGTGAGACCCCAGTGCAACGAATGCCGGATAGTATTCCTGCGCGACAGCCTTTTTCATCCAGGGAAGCGCTTCCGACATTTTGTTCTGCTCGGCCAGCATGCTTGCATACTCGTACTGTGCTTCCGCAAAACCTCCGTTCGCGGCGCTCAGAATGAGTTTGGTCCCTAGTTCCTCATTTTTTTTGATTCCGCGGCCTTCCATGCAGTAAATGCCAAGCATGTACTGCGCTTGGTAATTTTTCTGCTTTGCCGCAAGCTGGAACCATTTGATCGCATCCGCATCGCTTTGTTTCAGGCCGCCTTCACCCATGAAATAGTACATTCCCAAGGAAAGCTGTGATTCCGCATCTCCCTGTTCTGCGGCAGCACGCAGCTGCGCGATGTTCACGGTACTCTGCGGCGCATTCTGGGCCGAAGCCTGAAGTACCATGCCCCCTGCACAGATCAATCCGGCAGCCAGTGCCCTAAAAAGCCGATTTCGTAAAAAATAGCTCATGAATTTCCTCTTCATAAAAAGATTTTCCTGGATTTGTCCCGGTGAGCATACATTTCCGCTGCGTGAGCCGGTCCACGGAGTGCTTTTTGGGCTCCGCGGCCAAATCTCTGTCTTTTTCTTTATCGTCTCAACCAGATGAAAAGTCTACGATAAAATCCGTTTTCTGCGAAATTTGGAGAAAATGAGAAAAAAGAGTTCAATATTTTAGTGATTTTTCGGCAGCTGCGTACCGGTTCACATTATATTATTTGTGCCGCTGAGAACATGGAAAAAACAAACTGAAAGACGTGATCTTTGATGTGAAAACATGAAAAGATGCAAGATCCGCAATGGACCTTTTAAATAGAATCTGTATTGAAATATCTCCTTTCTTCTAAAAAAATCGATTCTTCTAAAAAAATCGATTTTCGTTATGCCATTCCATTCCTGATCGCCCAGACTGCCGCTTCGGTTCGGGCGTGAACTCCCAGTTTCCGGAAAATATGCTGAATGTGTTCTTTTACTGTTTCCGCACTGACATTCAGATGGACTGCGATCTCTTTGTTGCTTTTCCCCTGCACGATGCAGCGGAGGACTTGCTCTTCTCGGTGCGTCAGTTTCTGACGCTGTTCCTGAAATTGAGGATCCGCCTGCATCTTCAGCACCTGATTCCAGGCCGGATTGCTGGAAGTTCCTGTTCCATAGTAGACGTTCTGGATCAGGAGAACGAGATCCATTGCTGCGATGTTCTCTAAAACGTAATCCTTTACCCCAAGTTCCGCTGCCTGACAGATATGGTAGGGATCATTCGCGGATGTCAGCACGATCACTTTCGTTCCCGGAAACTGCCTGCGGAATTTACGGAGAAAATCCACACCGTCAAATGAGGCGGCTTGAATGTTCAGGAGCAAAATGTCCGGATGCCGATCCGTCATGAACCGAAAAGCCTCCTCCGCCGAAGCGGCAGATCCGATCAGGTGAAGTACCGAATCTGCCAAAAGAGAACGGATCCCGGCACGCGTGATGTCTCGGTCGTCTACGTGTAAAAGTCGGATCTCCATGGCGTTTTTCCTCAAATGCAGTGTCTCTTGATGTCCATTGGGGGCCTTTACTCGATCGTGCCGAATGCGAGCCTTTGCTCCTGACGCTCATATTCGAGGATCGCTTCGATGACTGGCGTCATGTTGCCGGCCAGTACGCTGTCCAATTTGTAAAGCGTGAAATTGATCCGGTGATCAGTGACGCGGTTTTCCGGGAAATTGTACGTGCGGATGCGCTGACTTCGGTCTCCGGATCCCACTTTTGTCTTGCGGTCTTCAGAACGCTTCGCCATTTCGATCTCGCGATAATGGTCGTAAAGACGCGATTTGAGGACCTTTAGCGCTTTCGCCAGGTTTTTGTGCTGGCTCTTTTCGTCCTGACACTGAACGACGATCCCCGTCTCTAAGTGTGTGAGACGAACTGCCGACTCCGTCTTGTTTACGTGCTGCCCTCCCGGTCCGCTCGCACAGAAACGATCCAGACGGTAGTCTTCTTCCTTCAGCTCGATCTCCACTTCTTCCGGTTCCGGCATCACGGCAACGGTTGCTGCTGAGGTCTGGATCCTCCCCTTCGTTTCCGTTTCCGGGACACGCTGGACACGGTGTCCGCCGCTCTCGTACTGAAGTTCACGGAAAACGCCTTCCCCTTCGATCTCCAGAATGATCTCCTTGAACCCGCCGAGTTCCGTCGCGTTCATGTCCATGATCTCGACCTTCCAGCCCTTCTTTTCGCAGTAGTGCTTGTACATATTGAAAAGATCGCGGGCAAAAAGCGCCGCTTCGTCGCCGCCGGTCCCTGCACGGATCTCGAGCATCACGCGCGTGCGGTTCGCATCCTCGCCGCCGATAGTCAAGTCCAGAAGCTCTTCCCAGAGTTTCTCGCGGTTTTCTTTCAGTTCCGGAAGTTCCATCTCCGCCAGTTCCCGCATCTCGGCGTCCGAACCGCTGATCATCTCATTCGCTTCCGCGATCTGCGCATTGAGTGTCTTAAAACGGCGATAGCACGTCGCCAGCTTCGCGATCGATCCGTGCTCGCGGACCACGTCTACCAGTTTTGCAGAGTCCTGCAAAACTTCCGGGTCCACCATCAGGCGTTCCAGCTCCTCAAAACGGGACAGCTTGGTCTCCAACATTTCGTGCATGACAAGATCCTCTTCCGAACTGCGGCCGATGAACGTGCCGCCAATGTGCCGTGAATGTGCAGTAGATCATACTGCGGCTCGCGAACTTCTTTACTTTTACGGGAATATACCGATCCGGAAACGTTCAGTGAAAAACGGTTCGTACAAACCGGTACATAAAAAAAGGCGCAATTTCTCTAGAAAAGAGTCACTGCGCCAACGAAAAAACGTTTTATTTTTTCTTGGGGTCCTGCAGACTGGCATAACCGCCCTGCGGGATCTTCGCCCGGAATTTTTCAATACGTCCCGCGGTATCGACGTACTTCAGACGCCCCGTGTAAAACGGATGGCACGCACTGCAAATGTCGATCTTCAGTTCCGGTTTGGTGCTGCGCGTCATGAACGTGTTGCCGCAACCGCAGGTCACTTTCGTTTCGACGTAATTCGGATGAATTTTTTCTTTCATTTCTTCGGTTCCCTAAAAAAGAAAATGTCTGTGAATAATTTTCGTTGAATTCTAGCAGATAGTTGAGTTTTTCGCAAGGGGGGGGAGGGGAAAATATTGAAAATTTCACAAATTTTTATGCTTTTCTCTCAAAATCTTCGGCATAATTACGTTTAAGGAGCATTTTTTCAGCTCAGACGGCAGGCGCGCAGCAATTCTGCTGCTAAAATCCAGAGAAGTTTGCCGAGAGGGAAAACGGAAAGCTCAAAAAGATGCGGGATCCATAAAAACTTTTCGTCTGTTTTGGTATTTTCTGTGTTTGCTGGTTTGCTGTGAAATTCGTGTCTGGAGTTTTCTTCTTTGGGGGGCGTCTTCCTCTGACACGCTCATTCTGTTCCAGTTTTGTTTCAGTTTTGTTTCAGTTTTATCTCGTTTTGTTGCCATTTATTTCCATTTTAAAATGGTTCGTATGCAAAAAATGTCGAAAATCGGAATAAGATGCACTTTTTTGGATTTTTTTCAGTTTTTTTAGGGGGTTTCCGATTGACTTTAAATCACAGTGAGATAAAATAGGAGAAATATTTTTGATTTGCAGACTGATCAGGGAGCCGAGTTGGCTTCGAGATCCAAATCATGCCGTTTTTCGTTATTTTGTGAAAACGCCAATGAGATCTCGCTCTGTTTCCTGCCTTTGGCGTGAAAAGTGAATAATTGGCGGAAATGGACTGCAGTTAAAATATTGGTGAGAAAATTTTTTGATTTTTCCTTTTTTCCATTTTCCGAGAAAACCCCGGGATGGTCGGCAAAAAAGACGTCAGGGGTTTAAGAGCGTGCGTCTTCTGTTTTCGACAGAGACGGAAGTTTAGACGGAGAACAGGAAAATTTCCTTTAGCCTGTGCCTTTTGCCGGGCGTTTTATTCATTGATCAGATCAAGTTCATCATGACACAGAAAAAAACTAACTATTGGGACCAGATCTTCACGACTCAAAATCAGGATCAGGAAGAGACTGTTGCGGAAAATGAAGACAGTTCCCCCCTTGATTTCCATCCCGCTTCGGCATCTCAGGAGCAGGAACGGCATGTGCGCGAGATCCTCTTTTCCGAAGATCCGGAGCCGCCGCATGATCTTGCAGAGGCTGCCGTGAATGCAGACGCTGCTCAGGAAATGGAGCGAACTGCCGTTTCGCCCGCCGTTTCTCAGACGGCTGGAACGGAATTTGGCGAAGACGCGCAGGAGGCTGCTGAAAACGGAGATGAGGATGATTTCTTTGGCTGGACCCTTTCGACGAAAACGTACACGCATTTGTCGCTGGAAGGCAGAGAGCCGGAGGTGACGGAGGAGTTGGTCTCTGAAGAATGCGAAGTTGAGACGGTCGAGGGGTGCGGTTCTGTCTGTGAGACGGCCATTGCGGCAGAAGCTGACGATGCTGCGCTGACCGAGGAAGATGCGGATGCAGGTGTATTGGCGGCGGAAGCAGAATGTGCTGCTCCCGCGGATGCGGATGCTGCGGATGAAACGTCTGTGCCGATCCTTTCTGAAGACGGTTTTCTTTCCCGTGTGCTGGACCGTTACGAGCGTCCAGTGAACAGCGGGTTCGGTTTTGGACTTCTCGATGATGAAGAGGACGACGCTGACGCCAGTACGGCTGCTGAGGCTGCTGAGGCTGCTGACGATTTCTTTGCCGCGATCTCGGAGAATTCGGGTGAAGAGAGCGCATCGGAAGAATTGGACGAATGCGAAGAGTCTGCTGACGCTGATCTTCTGAAAAAACCGGATGGATTGGATCCGTGGGCTAGTCTTGCCTTTGATCTTGGGATCCCCGTCACGCTTCCGGAAAAGAATACTAAAAAAGAGACGCCTGCCGCGTTTGCCGAGCCTGCTCGGAAAGATGGCGGAACTGTTGAAACGAAGGCGTCTGCGGATTTCCATATCGTGGATCTGGAAGATGATGATTTTGTTTCGTCGGCGGATGTTTTTGACGAACCGAAAGTGCAGGAGGAAAAGAAGGAGACTTCCCGCCGTTCGCGCCGCGAGCGCAGTCGTCGAAATGTGGAAGAGTTTCAGGCTCCGCAGTTGGAAGCCAACGCGGGTCCTCTGTCAGAGGAAACGGACGAAGCTGTTGCCGTACCGCCCCGAAGCCGCCGTCGCCGTCGTTCTGGTGTTGTGGAGACGGTTGCAATTGAGGAAAAGTCGGCAGCCATTGGCGGGATCATGGCTGGTCTCGTTGCCAGTAAAATGCAGGAAACGGAAAAAGGTTCCCGCAGGAGTGGAAGAAAAAATCGTACAGAAGAGGAGACTATTTCTGCACCTGCTCGCCGTGAGAGAGCTCGCAGAACTCGTCGTCCGATTGCTGACGAAATGCCGGAGATGGAAGAGTCGCATGCCGGCGAAATGGAATTCATTTTCCAAATGGACGAACCTGAACCGGTTTTTGAAGAGGAACGTGAGGTCCCGAACGGTGCACGTTCTCGCCGCCGCCGTCGTTCGCAGCGTGAAAAGATGGAACGCGGCCGTTTGACGGAGAGTACCGAGGATGCCGTCATGTTTGAAGAAGAAATGGACGAATTGCCTGTGGTTCCGAAGAAACGCTCTCGACGTGATGTGAGGGCTCGTTTTGAGCAGGTCGAAGACGATTTCCAGGAAAACGCATGGAATGGATCGTTCATGGAGGAAGATGAGGATGAAGAAGACGAACGTGTTTCGCGTTCCCGCCGTTCTCGTCGTTCCCGCCGTACCGCTCCAGAACGTGAGACGGCTCGGTATCGTGGTTTTGAGGAAGACGACGAGCATTATCCGGCTGACGATGAAGAGCATGTTTTCACGGAAGTACGCGATGAAGCAGACGATGACGATGATGTGTGGGAAACCGATTTCTCGCAGCACGATGTGCCGGGATGGCGTTACACGATCGATTTCATCGTCAACACGAACCTGAAAGCGCGCCGCCGTGAACCGTCCAGCCTAGCTGGAAGTATCAACCGGATGGCGAAACGCGGAGGAAAACGTAAGTAGTTTTCGTTTATCGGCTTGTACCGTGTGTGATTTTACCGGACGTTCCGTTTCTGTGTGAGATGGAGCGTCCGGTTTTTTGCGTTTCACTAATGATGATGGTATCTAAGTGATGGATAGAATGAGTGGGAAAGCTCTTTTCGCGGCGAAAATCGTGATGCATGTGATCGAGCTGCCGCTCAGCTGGATAGACCATAAAAAAAGGAAGGTCCCGCAATGGAACCCTCCCTTTCATGATTTAGGGATCTTGCGATCCTGAACTATTTGGCTTCTTCAAGAGAAACGATACCGCAGTCGATGAACTGTCCGCCCTTGGTCTGACGGCAGTGGATCGCGATCGTGTTTTTGCCGGCTTTGAAGGCTTTCATGGCTTCTGCCGGGAGTTCGTAGGTCGTATATTCCGCCGTGTAGCCCTTCGTTTCGAGGACTTTCACGCCGTTGACGTAAACCGTCGCGTCTTCGTCATGGTAGAGTTTCAGAGCGAACTCTTTGCCCGCAACATCGCCAAGTTCGAACGTGCGGCGGACCCAGATCTCCGGGGTGTCCCATTTCGTTTCGATATTGACGTTCGGCGGGAAATTGGCACCGAGATTCTTACCGACTTTCCACGCGGATGCATCGAAATCGCAGTTCATCCAGTTTTCTGCCGGAGCATCCGTCGTGTAGGACCATTCCTGACCACACTTCACGACTTCTTTTTCGACCGGAATCGGTTTGTAGAGACGTGAGTTGATCTTCGCGACGTTTTCCCAGCCCATCTTGTCGACTTTGCGGTCGTAGCTCATCAGACCATTGACTTCGATCTCAACGTCAGTCGTCTGCGTGTATACGGCAGCGGAGAGACCTTTGTCGATCAGCTTGCGCAGCGCAACGATCAGGTTCTGGTACTTCGCGCGGAGGCCTTCGGTATCCGCGAAGGAGACGTAGCCCCAGTTGCCCTGTTTTTTCCACGCATTGTCCGGGCACGGCAGACCAAGCCCACCGAATTCGCCGAGGACGGTTGCGCGGTTTTCTTCCGGCGGGAACATGCCCGGGCCGGGATAGCGGTGCATGTCGTGAACGTCGCCGCAGCCGCGGTCGCTCCAGCCGCTCGGACCGTCGACCAGGCGCGTCGGGTCTTTCGCTTTCGTCCAATCAAGGACCGTCTGCGTGTCAAACTGACCCCAGCCTTCGTTGAACGGGACCCACATCACGATGGACGGAGAGTTCTGGAGGGTATCCATGATCTCGCTCCATTCGCGGTAGTAGTTTTCCGTCGATTCTTTCGAGCGGACGATGTCCGGGTCGCGCGGGGAAATATGACGGTCGCCGTTCGGCATGTCCTGCCAGACGAGGAGCCCCATTTTGTCGCAGTGGTAGTAGAAACGGCGCGGCTCGACTTTCACGTGTTTGCGCAGCATGTTGAAGCCCATCTTCTGCGTCATGACCAAGTCGTATTTGAGCGCTTCGTCTGTCGGGGAGGCGTAAAGACCGTCCGGCCACCATCCCTGATCGAGCGGACCGTACTGGAAGATGAATTTGCCGTTGATCATCATGCGGGTGATTCCGTCCGCGGTCTTGCCGAGCGTCGAGGTACGCATACCGAGGTAGCTTTCCACGGAGTCGACCGTGCGCTGATTGACGGAGAGGCGGTATTTCACCGTGTAGAGGAACGGGGATTCGGGAGACCAGTATTTGACGTTCTTCACTTTGCCCGCCATGCGGAATTTGCCGTCTTTGACCATCGCGCCGCCGGAGTAGAGCGTGACGCCGGTTTCCGGATCGATGACGTCGGCTTCCACGAAAACGGTCGCTTTCGGATCGGCGATCTTCGCGGTACCCTGAATGACCATGTTTCCGTCATTGCACGGAACGAGTTTGCCGTCGACGACTTTCGCGGCGTAACCGGCACAGTTAAGGAGCTGTCCCTGTTTCGCGACTGGTTCCATCCAGACGGTGGCCCACATACCGGTGACCGGCGTGTACCAGATGCCGTGGGGGTTGGTGACCTGCTTGCCGCGGGGCTGCCAGTGATCGCTGGTCGGGTCGAAAACGATGACTTCGATCTCTTGCTCGCCTTCGGGTTTCAGGGCGCTGGTGATGTCGAAGCTGAACGGAGCATAGCCGCCGATGTGCGTTCCGACATGCTTGCCGTTGACGTTAACGTCGGTTTTCCAGTCGCACGCTTCAAAGTTGAGGACGACGTTCTTGTCTTTCCAGTCGGCCGGAATGGTGACGGTACGGCGGTAGACGAGCAGATTGTCTTTTCCGACTTCACGCTTGACGCCGGAGAGCGCAGATTCGACCGGGTACGGCACGAGGATCTTTCCGTCCCATTTCTGAACGTGTTCGCCAGCCTTGATGATGGCGTAGTCCCATAGACCGTTGAGGTTCACCCAGTCTTTACGGACGAACTGGGGACGGGGATACTCGGGGTGTGCGTTTTCGGGAGAGACCTGTTCAGCCCAGGGGGAAAGGATCGGATTTTCCTGGATCTTCCACTCGGCGGCGCTGCACAGGACGGCAGGAATGCTCAGAAGCGCGAAAAGCGCCGGGAGCAAGGCGAGTTTTTTTGTCATGTTGACTCCTTTTTTTTTAAAAAAAACAAACTTTTGCATTTTATCGCAAAAACGTTTCATTTACACTATAGCATAAAACTCCTGCATTTTCAAGTACTCCCCCCGCGCAGAATGAAAATTTTTTGCGGGGAAATGAAAAAAAGGAGATTTTAGGTGTGTGATTCTGATACATTTTATGGATAGAGAGAACTCAGGGCTATGATTTCTGCGGTTTTCCACCATCCGTAAGTCTGCCAGTTTTTTCTTCTAGTCTACTTGGTCTTCCTTCGGTTTTACCATTCGCCAGCAGCGGTGGATCCTTTTGTTGCGGAAGTCTTCCGGAACGGTCCGATTGGAGATCTCGCGAATGCTGACGCCGTGTATTTCCGACTCATTCAGCCTGAAACGCCGATTATTGTTCGAGAAATAGATGACGCCGCCCGGTGAAAGGTGCTGGATCAGGAGGTCCAGCATTTCGGCATGGTCGCGCTGCACGTCCCAGTCATCGAGATCCTTGCTGTTCGAGAACGTGGGCGGGTCAAGGATGACCAGGTCGAAAAACTCGTCGTCGTAGAGTGCTTCCAGAAACCGGAAAACGTCACTGCGGACGTATTCGTACTGTGAGCCGCGGAATCCATTCAGTTCCATGTTGTCCTGCGCCCAGTCCAGATACGTATTGGAAAGGTCCACCGTCGTGACGGTCTCAGCCCCGCCGGCAGCCGCGTAAACACTGAAGGAACCGGTGTACGAGAAGAGATTCAGGACTCGTTTCCCGGCAGCTTCATTGCGCACCATTCCTCGTGTGACCCGGTGGTCGAGAAACAGACCGGTATCGAGATAGTCGGAGAGGTTCACGAAGAATTTCAGTCCGCCTTCGTGTGCTTCGATGACGAAATGCTTCGTGTCCCAGCGCTCGTATTGAGATGTGCCGCTCTGTCGTTTCCGGCGTTTGAGAAAGATCTTTTCCCGCGGAACGTCCAGGACCTTTCCTGCGATGCCCGCCATCAGCTCCATCCATTCCGACTGCTGCGCCCCGGTCCGGTCATGCGGACGGTCGTATTCTGCAATGTGGAGGCAGTCTTCGTAGCGGTCGATCGCCAGAGGGATCTCCGGAATGTCGCGGTCGTAGAGGCGGAAACACGTGATCCCGCGTTTCGTCGGCCAGCGTCGGTAGTGGTGCGCGAGTTTTTCGAGACGCCGTTCAAAATCCTGCGCGGAATGCTTCACCGAATCGCTCAGACCACCGAATGCTGCGCGGTAGGGACGCGGAGACTGGGCGTTTTCTTTCGGGGTGTCAGGTCCTTCCTGGGGTTCAGGTACAGAAACGTCGGCGGTTTCCGCGGCGTTTCTGTCTTTCGTTTTTGGAGGACGTGGGCCAAAGAACTGGAAGTAGGTGCATTCAAGACGTGAATTGTAGATTTTTCGCCGTCGGTCTGCCTGCTGGCCGATGCGTTTTTCGAAATCCGGGAAACCTGTGTAGATGTAGTGCGACCAGGTCGAAAATTGGCGGAGGACGCTGGGGATCGCGGCATAGAGTTCCTGAAGCTCGCGGTATTCGCCGATCCAGTTCCCGTACGGCGGGTTCATGATGGTGCAGCCGTACTCGCCTTCGGGTTCTGATTTGAAGAAATCGCGGCATTGGAAACGGATATCGCCGGAGACACCGGCCATTTCGGCGTGATACTGTGCCATTTCGACGGCGTCGGGATCCAGGTCGCACCCGAAAATCGGAGCGGGGATCGACGGCAGGATCGCGTCGTGTGCGGCTTTACGGACTTCGGTCCAGTCGGAGAAGGGAATGGCGTTCCATGCTTCCGAAACGAAATTTCTCCGGAGTCCCGGTGCGATGTTTCGTCCGATGAGGGCCGCTTCGATCGGAATGGTGCCGCTTCCGCAGAACGGGTCGAGCAGGGGACGTTCTGGATCCCAGTAGCTCAGAAGTACGAGACCAGCCGCCAGAGTTTCGCGTAAAGGCGCCGCGCCGACAAGCTTGCGGTATCCGCGCCGATGGAGGCCTTCGCCGGTCGTGTCGATGGTCAGCGTCGCCCGATCCTTGAGGAGTGAAACTTCGATCGGATATTTGGGGCCGTCTTCCGGAAGATCGGCAGTGTTCCATGCTTTGAGGAGGCGCGTTACGATCGCTTTTTTCACGATACTCTGGCATGCAGGAACACTGGTGAGTTTCGAGCGGACACTGCGTCCGTCAACGGGAAACGCCGCATTTTTCGGCAGCCAGCGTTCCCAGGGGAGTTCTACCGTCCGGTCAAAGAGTTCCCCGAAATCCTCGGCAGGAAATTCTGCCATTCGGATCAGTACGCGGCCTGCACAGCGAAGGTGAATATTTGCCCGGCAGATGTCCCGCACGGAACCGTGAAAGAGAGTCCGTCCGACTTCGATATTTTTTGCGTCGAATCCCATTTCCCGCAATTCGCGCGCTACGACAGATTCGAGTCCCATTACCGAGGTCGCGATGAGTTCTACGGATGATTCAGTTTCGGACATAATAGACTCCGTTTTCAAAAAATACGCAAGGAAACTCTTGTTTTCCCGAAAAATGCCGAGGAACGAAACTCTTGCGAAATGCGGTCACGTTCCTGTCTTCATTATACTCGAAACCGGTTTTTTGTCAATAGACGGACTCGGTACAGACGGAGAAAATCCAAAAGCCTCTTTCAAAAAGTGTGCATTGAGCTTTCGTGGGATCTTGCATCATGAGCGTGCCCCGAAAAACACGGTGACCTCGCAGAGACGTCACGAAAAAAGAAAGAAAGCAGTGAGAGCTCAAACGCCTGCCCCTCTGCGTTCTCCGTGCGCAAAAATGCCGGGAACTCGGTGTTCGCCGAAAGTTACTCGTCTTTCACGTAGTATTTTGTGATGTCGAGTCCTCCGTGAAGTTCATCTTCCAGAATCTTCACGCGGGCCTGCAGATGATCGACGACTCTCTGGAGTTTTACGAGCTGTGCTTCGTCTGATTCCTCATGAACGGGACGCGGTACGACGGGGTAGTTTAGGTGACGCTGGAGGGCATGGAAGAGGTACGTAGGGTCCTTTCGCCGATTCGCCAGCGCGATGCGTCCTTCTTTTTCGCCGAACAGGATCGGTTTGCCGTGCGTTTCGCCATGCACGACCGCATAGTATTCACTTCGCACGAAAATCATTTCCGCGAAATCCAGCAGTCCGAGCTGTCTGCGAAGCAGCATGATCCATTCTGACCACGTGTCGTCAAAGACTGGGTCGCGTGCAACGGCAGTCAGACCATCTTCGTATTTCAGCCGATTTCGGCTCAACGCCTCAAACTGGTAGAGAAACATTCCCTGCGGGATCATTCCCTCCGCACGGCAATGTGCTTCTTTTTCTAGAATCTGGAGGGCGATCAGGTAATCGAATTTTCCATCCTCTCTTTCCGCTTCCCGCATGATGAAAGTTTGGAACGGCGTGAAATAGTGCCCCATCGTCCCCATGGCCTCTGCGATGCTTCCGGTATGTTTGAGCGACGATTCCATGAACTCCAGCGCCATCGGCAATTTCGTCGTCGCAAGCAGCTCGTGCCGAAGCGTACGAAGAAGTTCCTGCGTTGCCGTGGAATTCATCCGTTCCCGAAGCATTTTAAAAAGGTACTCCTGCTCAACGTACTCTTCACGGACCAGCACGGAACTTCGGGGCAGCTGAACGGCCATGGTTTCCTTTTCTCCTCTCTTTATTTTATTTTTCAGTCTCTGTACGCTCCGGGAACTGAACGGCACAGACCGCCATGGAATGCGCGTCGGCAAATTGGAGTACGTCCTCTCTATCCACGAGAATGGAGCGTCTCGCTTCGATCGCAACGACCCGGCCTCCGGCTTTCGCGAATGTTTCGAGTGTCTGCATCCCGATCGTAGGGACGTCAAACCGCATGTCCTGATCGGGTTTCGCGACCTTTACGAGCACCAGCCCTCCTTTTGAACAGAGAGTCCCCGCACGTTCCAGACATCGGTCCGTTCCCTCGATCGCTTCTAGTGCGATGACCGCTCCGTTTGCGATGACGACCGACTGCCCGACGTCAAAACGTCCCAGTTCCCGTGCGACTTCCATTCCGTACCGAATGTCGCGCCACTGCGCCTCGGTAGGCTGTGTGCGGGTCAGGACCCCCTCTTCTGCGAGAAGTTCCGGCACGTAATCCGTCGGAGACCCCATTTTCAAACCGAATTTTTCAAAAAGCCGTACCATTGCGAGCATGAGTGAGTCATCCTTGCAGTCGTTTCGCTGCGTGATAAAGTAAGAGGCAAACGCCCGAAAAGTAGTCCAGTCAGGCAGATGCACGAGAAGTGAAGCCGGCCGAAAAAGCCTCCATTTGAAGTACTTTCCGAGTGTGATAAAATCACGGATACCGTGTTTCCGCATATGGAAAATGATCTTCCCCAGCCGACACATTCCGACCGGCCGGTAAACGTCGCAGATGTCAGAGAGGGCCTTTTTGTCCGCGTGCCCAACGACGCCGAAGCAGTGGACCTCAAATCCCTGCGCCTTCAGTGATTTTGCGACGTAGACCGGATACCGTCCCCAGCCAGCGACCATGCAGATTTTTTTGACTTTCCCAGGATCCGCCATTTCATTTCGTAATCCGTTTCCCAACTTTTTTGGTCAGCCTCCTCCGCAGGCAAAAAACCGTTTCATTTTTTCATTTTATCTAATGTTCGCTAAATCCGCAAGTACGCTTTCCTAAAAAATTTTAAAAAAGAGAAAATTTTCCGCTCCCGGTACTTGCAAATCTTCCCGCGATTTTGTATAATAGTTTACAGATTTACGATCAAATCGAGTCCATTCTCGTTCAGCGTCTTTGGGCAAGCATGTTTTTTCAATTTTCCCGGCTTGGAATGTTGGATAACCACTTGTGAGGAAGGAGGAAGAATTATGTTTGGAGCGATCATTGGAGATATCGTAGGTTCATGCTATGAACGGGTCAACTGTAAAAGCACGAACTTTGAATTTCTTGATCCGCGCAGCCGATTTACGGATGATTCGGTCATGACCGTCGCAACGGCTGACGCACTGTTAAATGGTCTGTCATTCGCGGATACTTATTGGGACTGGGGGAATCGCTACCCGAACGCCGGTTACGGAGGGCGTTTCTTCGGATGGCTCCATTCCCCCGACAAAAAACCGTACTTCAGCTTCGGAAACGGCTCTGCGATGCGGATCTCGCCCGTCGGCTGGGCTTTTGAGACGCTTGAAGAGACGCTCGAGGCAGCCTGCAATTCCGCCTCCGTCACGCATGATCACCCGCACGGGATCGAAGGAGCCGAATCCGCTGCCGCTGCGATTTGGATGGCGCGCAACGGTGAGACGAAAGAAGAGATCTGCAGGTTCGTCGAGGATCGATTCTTCTACGATCTTTCCCGCTCGCTCGATGAGATCCGTCCCGGATACGAGTTTGACGTCACGTGTATGGGGACGATGCCGGTCGTATTTCGGGCGTTCCTTGAGTCGGAAAACTACGTAGATGCTGTGCGTCTTGCCGTTTCCGTCGGCGGAGACAGTGATACGATCGCTTGCATCACGGGCGGGATCGCAGACGCGTATTACCGCGAGATCCCGGAAGAAGTCTGCACCTTCATGCGAACGAAACTTCCGCAGGAAATGCTGGACATCATCGATCAGTTTGAGGCAAAATACGTAACGCGAAAACTGATTTAGAGTTTTCCGGAAGAGCCCCAAAAATACAAAATACTCATTTAAATAGGGTTACATCTTTTCTATGAAAGGAATATCATTATGTTTGGAGCGCTTATTGGCGACATCGTTGGTTCTCCCTACAGAAAAAAAGGGTTCAAGAGCATGGATTTTGAGTTCTTGGATCCCCAAAGTCTGTTTACTGACGACACCGTAATGACGGCAGCGACCGCGGACGCTATTTTAAATCGATCATCATTTACCGACGCCTACTGGAACTGGGGAAATCGGTTTCCCAATGCAGGATACGGAAAAAATTTTCAGAAATGGCTTGCTTCTTCGGAGAAAAAACCGTATTTCAGTTACGGAAATGGTTCCGCAATGCGAGTTTCTCCCGTCGGCTGGGCTTTTGAGACGCTTGAGGAGACGATGAAAGCCGCCTCCGACTCTGCCTCTGTAACACACGACCACCCGGAAGGGATCAAAGGAGCCCAATCGACTGCCAGTGCTATTTGGCTGGCCCGTAATGGAAAGTCGAAAGAAGAGATCAAAGAGTATATCGAAAGCAATTTCGGATACGATCTGTCAAGGTCCATTGACGAAATGCGCCCCGACTACGTACATGACGTTTCGTGCATGGGAACGATGCCTGCCGTATTTCGCGCATTTTACGAATCGGAAAATTACATCCATGCGATCCGTCTGGTAATTTCTCTCGGTGGAGACAGCGACACGCTCGCCTGTATCACGGGAAGTATTGCAGACGCATTTTACCGTGAGATCCCGAAAGAAGTCTGCACCTTTATGCGCGCCAAACTTCCTTCAGAGATCACAGACGTCCTTGATCAGTTTGAGGAACGATACGTGTTCCGGAAGTAAATCGAGCTGCAAAACGGTACGGATCTGAATGTACCGCTTTGCCAAGAAAGGAAACCCTTTACCGAACAGTATTCGCCGATCGGTAAAGGGCTTTTTCGTCTTCGTTTTCGTCTCTGCGGTCAGACGTACGTCGGGAACTGTTCGTTGAAACGTACGTCGCCGGCATTCAGAAGGCGAATGTCCGGAATGCCGAATTTCATCATCGCCAGACGCGTCAGACCCGCACCGAACGCGAACCCGCTGTAGACCGTGGGATCCACGCCGGCACATTCGAGAACTTTCGGGTGGATCAGACCGCACGGGATCAGCTCGATCCAGCCGGTTCCGTGACACGTGGAGCAGCCATCACCCTCGCACAGCAGGCAGCGGATGTCCAACTCGAAACCGGGTTCGACGAACGGGAAAAATCCCGGACGCAGACGCACGGTGACGTCACGGTGGAAGATCTCGCTCAAAAGCGTCTTCATGACGGCGATCAGGTTCGCGACCGAGATATTCTTGTCAACGACCAGCCCCTCGCACTGATAGAACGTGTTTTCGTGACTTGGATCCACCGCCTCATTACGGAAACACCGTCCCGGGAAGATCGCCCGGAGCGGCACGCCGAGACGCTGCATCGTGCGGACTTGGTTCGCGGAAGTGTGCGTACGCATGAGCATTTGGTTTTTCAGCCAGTACGTGTCCTGCATTTCACGCGCGGGATGGTCCGACGGAATGTTTACGGCATCAAAATTGTAGAACTCCAGCTCACACTCCGGCGACGGCACCACGGTGAATCCCATTCCCTGGAAGATCGATTCCAGTTCCATCTGAATGAGAGAGATCGGATGGAGCGACCCAAGCGTTCTTCCCGTTCCTGGCAGAGTGAGGTCCAAGCCCGTACTTTTTTTCGCGGGTGCGGCATTCGCGGCAGTTTCCTTCGCAGCGGCAAGAGCTTCCTCGGCATAGTTCTTCAGCTCGTTGAGCCGGGAACCAAAGGAACGTTTTTCTTCCGCAGAAAGACTTCGGAAGTCCGTATTTTTAGCCAGAGTGGTGATGCTTCCCTTTTTGCCCAGATATTTGATACGCACCTGCTCGACAGCTTCCGCAGTCGCTGCCGCCGCAAGATCCGCAGCGAATTGTTCTTTGATCGTCTGCATTTTTGAAACCTCTGAAAACTTGGCCCATGCACCGAGCCTGTATTTGTTTGCCCGGCGTGAAATAAATCCAGACTATTATACTACGAAATCGCATTTCCGAAAAGCCCCCCCCAATGCGGATTTTTCCTGTTTTTGAAAAAAAAGATCAACTTCCCGCGAACAGGGAAATGAAAAAATTTGTATTTTTAATTTTTTACGTTTTTTTCTTTGTTTTTAGCCTTGCAAAATGTCGAATTCTGAAAAATTACGGAACTTTTAGACAAATTTTAAAATTTTTTTGAAAATCCAAAACACCTGGGCGTTCTATGGAATGAAAGGAGATTTTTTATGAAATCGTGCTATGGAGAATCATTCCTGCGCTCTTTTATTCAATGTGAACTGAGTGAAGAAGAATGTGCGCAGATAGAAATGCATGTCAGCGAGTGTGGTGCATGCCGTGAACTTCTCGAACAGTTAGAGCGTGAAGCGACACCTATGTTTCGGCTCTCCGATCCTGATTTTTATGAAGAAAAGAACTTAGGGACCGGCTTCACTCAATTCTGGGACCACTTTTCCAGCTACCTCGAAACGGAAGATCAACTGGAACTGCCGCAGTCGATCGGTTTCTATGAACTTCAGTCTGTACTCGGAAAGGGCGGGATGGGGATCGTCTATCAGGCGGAACACAAGATGCTGCATCGGAAGGTCGCCGTGAAATTCATCCGGCACAAGAAAGTCATTTCGCCGGAAGTTACGGAGCGTTTCCATCAGGAGATCATTTCGGCAGGGAGACTTTTTCATCCGAATGTCGTCACGACGATGGACGCGGGCAACTTTAACGGAAAACCGTTTCTCGTGATGGAACTGCTCGAGGGGGAAAATCTTGCGCAGCGCGTTCGGCGTGACGGACCGCTCCCCATGACCGAGGCGGTCGGGATCCTGCTTCAGGCCTGCCGAGGGATCCAGCATGCGCACAGCTTTGGGCTGCTGCACTGTGATGTGAAACCCTCCAATCTCTGGCTTCAGAAGGATGGTAATGTCAAAGTCTTGGATCTGGGAATGGCACAGCTGCGTTCCGCGCTGAATGAGTCCGTACACTATGGAGGCACGCCGCAGTTCATGTCGCCGGAACAGAGAGACCAGCTGCCGATCGACGAGCGGACCGACATTTACTCGCTGGGCCGTACGCTCTATTTCATGCTCTCGGGAAATTTGCCGAAAAAGGAAGACTGGCTGAACGATGCGCGGACTGACGGCCGAATACCATTTCCGCTTTTGAAGGTCATTCAAAAAATGACGCATTCTGACAAAGAAAAGCGATTCAGAGACATTTCAGACGTTACGAATGCGCTTTTGCCGTTTTCGACGGAACACAGTACGAAACTCCTCATTTCGCTGGGGTATGCGTCCATGCTGATCTCGCTGCTGTTTATTCCCATCCTGTTCGGCATTCTGGCGATCGTGTTTGGGGTCATCAACAAGAAAAAAGGGAGCACATTTCATGGAAGACTTCAGATCTGGATGGCGCCTGTCTGTATGGGCATCGGGATCATCGTCGGGATCGTGATCTGGAATCTCATTTTTATGGAAGACTATCTCATCGAGGAATTTGAGCGGCTCGAAAATCTGCGAAATGCTCCGCGGACGGAACAGATCATCCCGGAGACGGAGCTTTCACCTTCTCCGCTTCTTGAAAGCCCGGAAAACGTGAATGGCCCGGAAACGCGGGAAGCACCGAAGATGAAGGAGATTCATGGACCGCTGCCTGAAAACGCGGCTCCGTGAGTATTCGTTCGTGAGCATCCGTAAAGGATCAGGAACCGAATACGAAGCGGACTTTCAGGCGAAAGCTCTTCCGGAACGTTCTCCGAAACCGGAAGGACGGCGAGGGCGGAGAGCGGAATGTCGTTTTCTTGACCGGAAATCACGAAAACAGCTTTTTCGCGTTCCTGCTCCCAATGCGGAACATTCGGAAACCGCAGATGAATGGTCTGTTCCTGCTCAGGATCACGGATCTCCTGCCAGAGAAAGCGTTTTGGAGGAAAGAAGCATTCCAGTTCTGAAAGCGATCCAGTGAATTCGCCGGAAATATGCTCATCGCGAAAAGAGTGCCTCCACGCGAAACTGTGCCATTCCAGCGTATCGGGAACTTCCAGCCGGCACTTTTTTTCGAGCATGGTCTTCGTTTTTTCGGACCACGTGTCGTGATTCAGAAGCA
>SUVI01000035.1 GCA_015062085.1 Planctomycetaceae bacterium | reverse complement strand
TGCTGCTCAGCGGGTTTCTGTTCTGCCGGTTTTTCAGCGTTCTGCTGTTCAGCGGGTTTCTGTTCTGCCGGTTTTTCAGCGTTCTGCTGTTCAGCGGGTTTCTGTTCTGCCGGTTTTTCAGCGTTCTGCTGCTCAGCGGGTTTCTGTTCTTCCGCGGGTTTTTCAGCGTTCTGCTGTTCAGCGGGTTTCTGTTCTGCCGGTTTTTCAGCGTTCTGCTGCTCAGCGGGTTTCTGTTCTGCCGGTTTTTCAGCGTTCTGCTGTTCAGCGGGTTTCTGTTCTGCCGGTTTTTCAGCGTTCTGCTGCTCCGCGGGTTTCTGTTCTGCCGGTTTTTCTACATTCTGCTCTGCGGGTTTTTCGGCAGGTTGCTCTGCAGGCGTGTCTGCGTTCAGGGCTGGTCCCCAAAGCATGAACGAAAGGCACAATCCAAAAATGGAAAAAGATGAATGGCGCATAATTTCTTCCTGTTTTTAAATATACACGTAAACCAATTTTCCGTAATTATCTACGTATTTTTCCTATTTTCAAGGGGGAGGGGGAAGAAATTTGCGAAATTTTGGAAATTTTTGGTGATTTTATTTTAAAAAAACGGTTTGGAACGATTGAGACCGGCAGAAGTTTTGAACGAAATGGTTTCCGAGAGTCAGGATCTGTTTATTTTCTGAGGCGGTAAAAAGCAAAGGAGTCGTTTGTTGAATTTTGCGCATCTTGCCTGGTTTGTTTAAATGGAGGCGTGGGACGCAGTGAAAGAGTGAGAAAAATGGCGAATTTTGGAAATTTTGCAAAAAATTGGCAAAAAAACGCCTCCCCCCCCTTGTAGAATCGTGGAAATCTGCTATATTTACTCGCGTTGCTGCTGAAGTGGCGGAATTGGTAGACGCGCTAGGTTCAGGTCCTAGTCCTAGCTAATAGGGTGGAGATTCGAGTTCTCTCTTCAGCATTGGTAAAAGCCATCGGGAATCTTCCGGTGGCTTTTTTTATTGGAGAAATTAGAGAAGCGCGGCGGCCGGCTCAGCTTCCGGGATACGGTGCATTTCATTTCGCGGAGGGATTCATGTTTGTCGATCAGGTAGAAATCGTAGTGCGCGGCGGACGCGGCGGAGATGGGTGCGTCAGTTTTCTTCGTGAAAAGTACATTCCGAAAGGCGGTCCGGACGGCGGAGACGGCGGGCGCGGCGGGAGCGTTATTCTGGAGGCGAAGGAAGGCGTCGACAGTCTGATGCCGTACACGATGAAACGTACGTGGAACGGTAAGCGCGGCGTCTCGGGGCAGGGGTGTCAGCGGCACGGGGCGAAGGCGGAGGACACGATCCTGTTCGTCCCGCCGGGAACGCTCGTTTACGATGCAGACGCTGGTTTTCTGATGAAAGATCTTGCGCATGCGGGCGATCAGGTGAACGTGGCGCGCGGGGGTGCTGGAGGAAAAGGAAACATGCGGTTCCGCACGTCGCAGAACCGTGCGCCGCGGCAGTGCACGCCGGGTGAGGAAGGCGAGGTCCGCACGCTGAAGCTGGAACTGAAAGTCATCGCGGACGTTGGGCTTCTTGGGAAACCGAATGCGGGGAAAAGCACGCTTCTGTCCCGTCTGACGAAAGCGCGTCCGGAGATCGCGAACTATCCGTTCACCACGAAGTATCCGAATCTTGGCCGTGTGCAGATCGGGTTGGACTATTCGTTCGTCATCGCGGACATTCCGGGGCTGATCGAAGGTGCGGCGCAGGGGATCGGGCTGGGACATGAATTTCTGCGTCACATCGAACGTGCGGGGATCCTCGTGCATTTGGTCGAGCCGCTTCCGATGGACGGTACCGATCCGATCGAAAATTACCGTGCGATCCGCAGTGAACTGGCGCAGTATGATGAACTTCTGACGAAACGTCCGGAAATCCTCGTCGTTTCCAAGGCGGAGATCCCGGAAGCGGAGACCGTCAAAGCGCAGCTTGAGGAGCTCACGGGAAAGCCGGTCATGACGATCTCGGCGGTCACGGGGCAGAATCTTAATGTCTTGGTCAAGCGCATTGCTGAAACGCTCCAGCAGGAAGAGGAAGATTAGTCTGGCGGAGCGGATGGTCATGAAGCAGATCGTGCTGGACATTGGGAATACTCGGTGCAAGATCAGTGACGGTATTCGGAGGGAGGCTGCCGCGCACCGTCTGGGAGATTTTCCGGAACGATTGGCGGAATGTACGGTAAATTTCGCGGGATCTGCTCCCTGTGCGTGGTGGATCGCAAGCGTGAATCGTCCCGTTTTGGCGCAGGTCCGGAAATGGCTGGCGGACGAAAGGCCGCAGGATCTCGTGACTGTCTTGACGTACCAAAACATTCCGATCCGAATGAATGTTGATTTTCCGGAACGTGTCGGCGTCGATCGGCTTTTGGCGGCGGTCGCGGCAAATGAGATCCGGGATCCTGACCGGCCGGCGATCGTGGCGGATCTGGGGACGGCTTTAAAAGTCGATTTAGTGGATCGAAACGGCGTGTTTTGCGGCGGAGCGATCGCGCCGGGACTGCGGATGAGCGCCGTCGCCATGGAGGAACAGACGGACGCGCTTCCCTGTGCGGACGTCGATGCGATGCTGGGATCCATGAAGGCACACGAGATCTCGTCTGTTGGCCGAAATACGCTGGATGCGATCCAGGCTGGACTTTTTTGGGGGACGGTCGGCACGATCCGGGAATTGACGGCGCAGACTTCTGCTCGGCTCGACACGAAACCGCAGGTCTTCCTTACCGGAGGCGGAGCCGGGATCGTCCGCGACGCTTTAGGCGATGGTTTTCTTTATGTCGAAGAAATGGTCCTGAAAGGCCTTTGGACGGCAGTTCAGCAGCTTTCGGAAAAATAAAAAGTTTGGTTTATCCGGCTTCTGCTGCGTACCCGTTTTACTACGGAAGACACAGAAAACGCACAGAACTGCACGGAAAAACCGAAAAGACACGAAAGATTTAAAATATTTTTGATCGTCTTTTGGTGAATTTCGCATTTTTTGAGTTTTTCGTGTTTCCTTTCAGTGTCTTTCAGTAAACTCTTCCGTGTCTTTCAGGAAACTTTTCCGTGTCTTCAGTGGTAAAACTGGTGCGCAGTTCCCGGATGAACTTTTTGATGTTTTGACCGTGCTTTGATGTTTTTCACGGAATGCCGCGGACGATCCAGGGACCAATGAGTTTCGTGAACCAGACGGGAAGGCGTTTCCAGATGCGGATCGCCAGGCCGTACGACGCATTGTCCGGACGCATATCGTCCATCGTGCCTCGGCGAACGAAGTACTTCCAGACGACGGGGACTTCCTGTGCGCCCCACTGTTTTTTGAAGTGCCAGGTCCCGCAGCCGACGGAACTGCGTCCAAAATCGAAAACTTTGGCGTGACGGTCATCGATGGTGTGCTTCAGCAGATTCCAGTAGAGAAACATATTGGCGCATAGTGCGTTTCCCCACCGCAGAGTGCCTGCACTGGGAACCTCGGTAATTTCGCGTCCATGAACGAGCAGCGCGGCGGAAACGAGGCGGTTTTCGGCAGTGCGCACGATGCAGATCTCCGCTTTTTCGCCGAGTTTTTGGAAGATCTCCTCAAACAGTTTTCTAGAGTAGACCGGCGTGCCGACATTCCGCATCGTTTCGGCAAACACGGCATAGAATTCCGGAAGAAATTCCTTTCCGCCCCACTCGGCGCGCAGGCCGGCTTTTTCGCCTTTCCGGATCTGATTTCTGACTTTGGGACCAACGGCTTTCCAGAGGGCCTCGGACGTTTCCGGAAGTTCCAGTTCCATGAGCACTTTGCCGCGCCGTTCGAAATTCAGACTTGGGTGCCTGATCTCACGCACGTGCCGAAGTTCCAGATACTTCACGTCCAAATTTTCTGCAAGCCGGACTGCTTCGTCGATCAGGAGCGTTTCTATCTTTTCGCGATCTTCTCCCTCCGGAACCAGACAGCCGCCGACATTCACGTAAGGCAGCGCGATGAGGTGGCGTCCGAAAAGGGGACTTTTCATTGCAATGAGAGGCAGGATCCCTGCGATTTTTGCAGGGGACGGATCGTTTTGTTCTTCCCGAATTTCCACCGAATAGAGCTCCTGCCGCAATCCGCGGGAAACGATCTCTCCCCACTGCGGAAACCAGCCGGGATGCAGACGGGAGAGGCTTTGCGTCAGGTATGCAAAATCGCTTTCGTTTGGCGCGGAACGGGAAATGGAGGCGGTGTATTTCATGGAATGAATGGGAACGGGAATGGGAACGGGAACGAAAAACGGGAACGAAAAACGGGAACGAAAAACGGGAACGAAAAACGGGAACGAAAAACGGGAACGAAAAACGGGAACGAAAAAACGCGTACGCTTCCGGAATACGCGGTTTTGAGGCCTTGCGGGCTGGTGCGTTCCAGTTTTCTATTATATCGCGAATAGAAGGAAAGTCAAGAGGGATTTCTGAAGGGCAAAAGAAGGGGGAGGTGCGCCGATCCCATTTTTTTCACAGAAAATATCTGGATTTACAGAAAATTTACAGAACGTGAAAAATGGCTAAATATAGATGCCGTATACTATGTGTGTCGGGTGAGGGAAAGGCGCTCACTCAATGAAAAACAAAAAAAACTTTTTTCCGAATAAGGAGACTAGATCATGTTGAAGAATCGTGTTGTTTTGGCGGCGGCAGTTTCGGCTGGAGTTTTGGGAGTTGGAGTTCTCGCGCAGGCGGAGATCTTCAGAGCGGCCAAAAGAGGAGAGGCTGCCAGAGTTCAGGAGCTGATCGCACAGGGCGCGAACGTGAATGCCGTGAACGAAGATGGCGAGACGCCGCTCCATGAGGCTGCGGAACACGGACGGGTTGAGACGGTCCGGATCCTCCTCGAAAAAGGCGCAAATGTGAATGCTGTCGATGAAGATCAGGCGACGGCTCTCCATGAAGCCGCGGACGGCCGAAATTTGGAGCTGGTGAAGCTGCTGGTCGAAAAAGGCGCGGACGTGAATGCGGTGAACGAGGACGGTGAGACTCCGCTCCACATCGCAGCAGAAGATTCGACGCTGGAAGTCGTGCAGTACCTGGTCGAAAAGGGAGCGGACGTAAATGCGCAGGATGACGAAAATGAGACTCCGGCAGAAAAAGCTCGCGAAGAAGGTCGGCGTGACGTTGCGGATTGGCTCGACGGCGTTCAGAAGTGATCGGCAGGCTGCACTCGGTCAGAGTAAGTGGATCGGGAGGCGGAGATGGACTCTGCCTCCCTTTTTTTAAGGTCCATCCGGGAACTGCGTACCAGTTTTACCGCTGAATACACTGAAAACGCACAGAGCCGCACAGAGCCGCACAGAGCCGCACAGAGCTGCACAGAAAAGGGAACATGAAAAGCACGAAAAAACACGGATCTCGCGAACATTTTTTAATTTTTAAAATTTTCTTTTGCGTCTTTTCGTATTTTCCGTGAAATACGTGTCAGGGCACGTTCACTGCCTTTTTTCTTCTTTTTCTTTTCAGTCTGTTTTTGCGTTTCTTCTGCGCTCTCAGTGGTAAAAACCGCATGCTGAGACGGTGCACATTTTCCGGAAACGCCTTTTTTAACGACTCTGCTTTTGAGAATGAGTTTGGGAGTGAGTCGGGAATTTCGGCAGGTCCGGCGGCATGGGCCGTCCAGCAGGCGGAGCTAGCGGATGGGGACCGACCTTGATCCCTGCAGCGGTTTCGTTTCCGGAATACGCGTTCATTCCAGCAAAAGGATCCTGGACCGCAGTCTGGAGGGCAGGGCGGACGGGACGCATTTTGATGGGCGAAGCGGAGGCATTTTCTAACAGATGGGTCAAAATGTTGACGATACGGTAAGCGTCTGCTTCAGAAATGCAGACCGACTCGATAAAACTGCGCTGAAACGAGAGTACTGCAGTGCTCCCGCTTTCGGAAGTAATGTAAAGAGTGAGCGTTTTTCGTGCCTGAAACAGAAAAAACAGCGCGAAAGCCAAGGCTAGGAAGAAAAATGCAGCAAAGAGCGAATAAAAGAGCATCGCGCAGCCGGCCGGAAGGAGTGCGAACGCCAGAAGAAGCACGAGGACGGGTTTCGTGTATCCGACACCGATCGCGGAGATCTTCGTCAAGGGGATGATCTCATGGCTCCGTCCGCTTAGAGAGGACGTGATCAGTTCCGCGCGTGATCCGGAGAGCTCTAGGGATATGGTGAGATCCAGGCCTAAGTGCGTAAACAGCCAAGCGAGGAGCCCGGCTTTTCTGCCGCGGATCAGTACGTGATCGGGACCCGTTTCCGAGATGCGGACAAATTGAGTCACGAGGGGATGATTTCTGGAAAAAAAGAGTGGGGCGAATGTGGGCATTGGCAAACTCTTTCATAAAAACAGTAAAGGAAAAACGACCATTTTCTTTCATTATACACCGAACCCCCGCGGCAAGAACAAAAAATTTCACAAATTTGGTAGTTCATGAAAATATTTGGTTTTGCATGAAGATAAATTCGATAGAATGGTTAAAATTTGAGGAAAATGCAGTATTTTGCATAAAATCCTGAAAAGTTTATGGATTTTTTTTGTGAAATCTGTCAATCCCCCTTTACACGGCGAAAAAGCCGAGTAAAATAGAAGAAAGGGGAAATGTGTGATTTCTTGAGATCATTTTGATTTTCCCCTTTTGCCTAAAAATAAAGCTTTCCATCCTCCGTCCTCGGCCGCCTTTTGCCCGAAGCTCCGGAGCGGGATCCGGATAGTGGACCGACCAGAAGATCAAGAGAAAATTTTATGTCGAATGCATTTGATCCTTACTATACGTGGCTTGGGATTTCCCCGGCAGAGCAGCCGCCGAACCATTACCGTCTTCTTGGGATCGCACTTTACGAGAACAATCCGGACGTGATCTCTAATGCTGCCGACCGGCAGATGGCGCACATTCGGACTTTTCAGAGCGGAAAGCATTCCAAAGAATCTCAGAAACTGCTTAATGAACTTTCTGCGGCACGAGTCGTTCTTCTGAATCCCTCAAGTCGTGCTATGTATGACACGCAGCTTCGTTCTGCGATGTACACGGCAATGCAGGCAGACTACGCAGCGAGACAGGCCGCGGTGCAGGCAGTCATGCCGGACCAAGTCGTAATGCAGCCGGACTATGCTGCGATGCAGAGGGAAAGGGAGATGGCGATGAGACAGGCCACCCCGCCGCCGGTCCAGCCTCAGTTTCTTAGCGAGAGCAACCCGCGCAAGTCGTCTGGTTCGAAGAAACGGAAACCGCAGAAAAAGGATCCTACTCCCATTTACGCAGCGGTCGGCGGCGGTGCGGTCGCACTGATCGCAGCATTTTTGATATTTTCCGGAGGCTCAGACAAAAAAACGGAAGAGATCGCCAAGGTACCGGAATCTTCCATTGAAGACCCGCTGGCAGGCGTCAGCGCGGGGATGGAAATGGTGGAAACTTCGAATGATCTTGAATTCCGTCCTGCTCAGGAAAATGTGATGGAAGAGATCGAGAAGAAGGAAAAGGAAAAAAAAGAGAAGGAAGAAGAGAAAGCGAAAGCCGCAGAAGATGATGAAGCCTTTGACCTGAGCGGGGCGGGCGATTCGCTCAACGATCCGGTCCATCTCTCCGAAGAGGATCTGGGCTACGAAAAACCAGAAACGAAAAAGAAAACGGGATCGGAAGTTCAAAAATCAGCTCCAAACTCCGAGGAAGACGTTGCTGCGGAACCCGAAAAAAAGAAGAACGACTCTGGAATTTCCCGTGAAACGATCGAAAATTTGGGACGCGGAGCGGCACTGCACACTCCGTCCAGCCGTGAAACGATGATGAAATTCTACGGAGCGGATACGGCGAAAACGCAGGCAGGAACTGCGTCGGCAGTCGAATGGCTCATGGAAAAAATGCTCAAGGACAAAAAAACGTCCTACTGGAATTTCGATCATGCGATCCTTGCCAGCGGCAAACCGCGTCCGAATGCGCGCAAGTATCAGAATCCAGGGCTTGCGAAAGAGAATCCCGTTTCGGCAACTTCTTTGGCGATGATGGCGATTTTAGGGTCGGGTGAACTGGACGAAAAGGACATGGCGGCACTGCAGCGCGTGATCCTTGCGTTCATGAATTCGTCCAGCCCGGTTTCTGATGAGCAGGTCCTTCCGGCGATGCGTGAAAATGCGAAGCGGATCGAAGCAACGCTTGCGGTGGAGAAGGACATTCGGCCGGGATTTCATCCGCATGCGTGGGGAACTGCGGCGGTTTGCGACTACATTTCTCTGACGCGTGAAATGACGGACCGCAAGGGAAAACAGCTGGAGGCGGTCTCGCAGTTCGCGCAGGCTTTGGTAAAACACATTGGACGGCAGCAGCTCGTGGATGGCGGATTTCCGGAAGTGGAACGGAAAGTCACGATCGATTTCACGATGGATCCGGCAAAGAGTTCCGTAAAAGGAAACATTACTTCGACGGTCTGGAATCTCATTGCGCTGAAATCGGCACGAGATGCCGGGATCGCGGTACCGAACAACGTCATCATGAAAGCGAATGAATTCCTTTTGACGCAGATCCAGCTTTTGAGCAAGAAAAAGAAAAATTTTGAAAATCTTTCCGCTTTGGAATTGCGGGATATGCAGGCCGCGTTTTTCGGGATCCAGATCTTCGGAAAGAAGACGCCGGAATATTCAGACGCACTTACGGTCGCATCGCAGGTCCTCGACAGCTATGATGCCGATCATTTGGAAGGGAATTTCTTTGCCTCGATGCTTCTGCGTGACCTTCAAGGGGACGTTTGGGACCGCTGGAATGAAACAGTTTACCCGGACTATCTCAAGAATCAGGCTGTGGACGAAGTGGAAGTCGGAAGCTGGTTTTACGGTGAGGAAGACATCAATAATGAGGGGGGAAGACTTTACTGTACCGCCATAACGCTTCTGATCCTGGAATCCTACTATCGTTACGAACCGCTGCGTTCCTTTAAGGAGTTTGATGCGTACGAGGCGGAAAAGGAAAAAATGCTGGATCCTGAAACGGGGGCGGAGGCAATGGCAGCTCAGGTGATGGACGATCAGGCGCCGGCATCCGGGAACGCATTCGCTTTTGAGCGTCCGCCGCTTGAAGAGGAGGAAGAAGAGCCTGCGGAGGACAGTTCGGACGAATAGTCGTCTGGGGCTTCAAAGTTTTTGCGGATCCATTCAGAAGAAATACTGGAAGCCGTCTCGGTTGATTCCGTTTCGGCTTCGTTTTTAAGAATATTTTTAGGTCAAGTGTCGGTCGCGCTAACACAGCGGACCGGTTGGTTTCATTTTTCAGGAGAAAATTCATGCTCAAAGGCAATGCCATCATTGGTCAGAGCGGCGGTCCGACGTCCGTCATCAATTCCAGTCTTTGCGGAGTCATTCAGGCTTGTGCGAAGTACCCCGAAGCGATCGAAAAGATCTACGGAATGCGCTACGGTATCGAAGGATTCATGCAGGAGATGCTCATTGATTTGGGTGCCGAACGTGCGGAGATCGTGGAAGGACTCAAGACGACTCCGTCCAGTGCGCTGGGAAGCTGCCGCCACAAGCTGCAGGATGCGGATTTTCCGGTCGTGCTTGAACTGTTCAAAAAGTACAATATTCGGTACTATTTCCTCATCGGCGGAAACGACACGATGGACACGATCCACCGCATTGAAAAATACTGTCGTGAGCAGGGATACGATCTGGTCGGCGTTGGTATTCCGAAGACCGTGGACAACGACCTCTTTGCGACGGACCATACGCCGGGATTCGGTTCTGCTGCCCGTTACGTGGCGCTTTCGGTCATGCAGGCCGGTATGCTTGCCCGCGACATGAAGAAAGTCGACCAGTTCGTCGTTTTCCAGACGGTCGGACGTTCTGCCGGATGGCTTCCGGCTGCGGCTGCGTGTGCGAAACGTGCGGAAGATGACGCGCCGCACATCATTCTCGTTCCGGAACGCCCGTTCGACACGGACAAATTCCTGGCGGAAGCTAAAGAAGCGTACGAGAAGTACGGCTGGGTCAGCGTTGTGTGCGGTGAAGGCGTCTGTTTTGCAGACGGCACTCCGATCAGTGCGACGAGCGTGAATGACCGGTTCGGCAACAAAGAATTCGGCGCCATGGGCGGAACGAGCGCGGCGATGGTCCTGCACCAGCTCCTTTCCAAGACGTTCGGATGGCGCGGTGAATTCCAGGTCACCGAATCGCTCCAGATGAGCGGTGCGGACCGTGCGATGCCGAATGACATTGAAGAAGCGTACGCCTGCGGTGTCCGCGCGGTGGAACTGGCGGTCGAAGGAACCAGCGGCGTGATGGTCACGATCCAGCGTGAATCGAATTCTCCGTACACCTGGTCGCTCGGAACGGCCCCGCTGAAAGAAGTGGCGCTCGGCGAGAAACCGATGCCGGACGAATTCATCTGCGAAGACCGCAGTTTCGTTACGGAAGCGTGCCTTGAGTACCTGCGTCCGCTGGTCGGAGAGCTGCCGACGTACGTGCGTTTTGAAGGCTAAATGGTTTACGGCAGCCGGAATTTCGGGAGTTTCTGAAAATCGGGGATTTTGGGGAATTTTTGGAGATTTTTGGAGATTTCTGGAGATTTCTGGAAATTTCTGGAGATTTCTGGGAATGCCGTGAATGAAGAGTAAAAGCCTCTCCTGTTTGCGGGGGAGGCTTTCCTGTCGGTCAGGAGATTTCTTTCATGAAGCAGATCGTCAAAACCAACGCACCGGATTTTTTTCAGGAGTATCTAAGGACGCACCGGAATTTGAGCTGGGAACGGTTCAGTCGGCCGGATGCTTCTGATGTGAAGGGGAGGTTTGGGGAATTTTTGCGGGAAGAGCAGGGATTTTTGTGCTGCTACTGCGAAGAAGAGATCGTGAAGGGGAGCTGCCACATCGAGCATTTTAAGCCAAAAAGCTGTTTCCCGGACTATGCGCTTGACTACTTCAATCTTTTTGCGAGCTGTAACGGCTGCGGGACCAAGGGGGATCTGACGTGCGGGATGAAGAAGCGGAACATTTACTTTCCGACGCTCATTTCACCTTCCGATCCGACTTGCGAAACGCGATTTCTCTACACTGCGGACGGTCAGATACTGCCTGTGGACGAAAAGGACGAAAATGCTTGGCAGACGATCGCGCTTTTGGGACTGAATGCACCGAAACTCCGTCGACGCCGTGAGATGGTCTGGCAGGAGATCGAGAATTTGCGGACGCTCTTTGCTCCGGAAGATTTTTCACACTATATTGAGCTTCGTCTGCAAAAAAGTGCGAAAGGCCGTTTCTGCGAGTTCTGGACGACCGTGCGTTACTTTGGCGAGGAGAGCTGACCTGACGGCAAAGGAAAGAAAAAAGGAGAAACGAGCGGATCTCATTTCTCCCAAAAGACTGAAATTTCAGGCGTTTTCTTTTTCAAACTGGTTCAACTTACTCGGCAAACACTCTCTCGATGGCCTTTAGAGTTTCTTCTACGAGCATCAAACCGCCCTCTGGTCCCACCATGTTGGAAGCAGGAACGGCACCATATCCGCCGCCTTTCACGGCAAATTCTGTCGGCAGGTAGGTCCCGCATGCTGGACGTCCGGACGCTAGCTGGATGACGAACGTCTGTACTGCTTTGGAACGGGCTTTCATCTGGATACCGAAATCGGTGTAGAGTTCAAACTGGTTCGTGCAGAGCACGATGTCGCCAAGGCGCAGCACACAGGCACTTGTTGGGTAGGTCGGACCGGGATTTTCTTTTGCAAATTCGTAGCGTTTGATCGTGCGCCGATGCCAGTTCATCTGTCCGAAAGCCGATGAAGATCCCGTTTTTTCGTATTCTGCTTCAAGCCGTTTCGACTCGGAGAGCGCAGTCTGGTACTCTTTTTCCGTGATGAGACGCTGGGGAAGGTCAAGTGCAAGGTACTCGAATTTCATGACAGGGTCTTCTTTTTTGTCGGACGCGATCAGGCCGTAAATATCGTCTACCGCGACGGCGATCCTTCGGCCGAGTTCCTCGACACGTGAAAGTTCCCTCAGCCGCGTCATGCGTTCTTCCGCGGCACTCCGATAGCGAATGTGCGGAGACTGGTCACCGGCGGCGCCGCACATTCCGAGAACGACGACTTCTTCACCGTATTTGGCGCGGATCCGATTTCTAGCTCTTCCCCAGAAATCCGCGTCGAGATAGTAAAGATGCTCATTTTCCTGTGACGGGCATGCGATATTCAGGAGCATGGCCGTCAGTTTGTCGTTTTTATCCCAGATACAGAGTGCATTCAGGTCATTGTCGGTCATTCCTTCGATGCTGCGGAAATTCGGACGGTCCGTCTTTCCGTACATTACGGCCGAACCGTCTGCGTAAACTGCCCGCCGATTGTACGCAATGTTCACGAAACCGAGTCCGTAACCGTACCGAGACGGGACCTGACTTTCCCATGCTTTTCGGATCGCAGGGATCAGTTTAGCCAGAACGAACTGCGTGTACTCACTTGCGTGCATGATGTCGGCATTTTCCGGAAGATCACCGGGGTCGTTTCCAATATTCGGACCGGCGTGCGTGTGCGTGGCGCAGAGGATGATGTTTTCGGACGGCACTTCCGGAAATTCTTCCTGGAGCCTTTTTCGGAATTCCACGTTGAACGGCTCGCGGATCGACACGACGTCCATACTGATGAGGATCGCGGGGGTCGATCTTCCCTCTTTCACAGAATTCAGCGCCAGGATGTTCGCTGTGATGGGCGTGTTTGCACCTTTGGAGATCCGCGTGTAGAACTGGCCTGAGAGTGTCACGGGACGCTCCGGTGTGATGTCGAGCGAGACGGCTCCGGCATAGAAACCGTCTGCGGTCGGCGTTTCTGCGGCGTGTGCGTACACACTTGAAAAAAACACAAAAATCGAGACAAAAAATGCGGCATAGGCCGGCTGGATGATCGGATGGATCAGGCGGGATAGAATGCGTTTCATGAAAATGGTCCTTTTTTTAGGGAGCGTTAGGGCGGGAAACGGCAGGAGGAAGAGAAGATGCAGAACATTTCTGGACGAACATTCGGAGAACTTCCGGCTGAACTTCCGGCTGAAGTTCCGTCTGAACTTCCGTCTGAACTTCCGTCTGAACTTCCGTCTGAACTTCCGTCTGAACTTCCGGCTGAAGTTCCGTCTGAACTTCCGTCTGAACTTCCGTCTGAACTTCCGGCTGAACTTCCGGCTGAACTTCCGTCTGAAGCTGATCCGTCTGCGGTGCTTCTTTCGTCTGCCTGTACGTTCGGCAAGTGCCGACTCTGTGATTTTAGCAGAATGCCGCCAAAATGTCAAGATGCGCTCCCGAATTTTTTCGTTTCGGAAAAAGGAACGGGAGGGGGGAATTGACCTTTACGCCGTTTTGTGCTATGATTAGCGGCAGGACGCGGAGCTGTGCGGGCCGTACTGCTTTGGCAGGACTGCGTTAGGGACCGTCTGGTTTTCATGCAGTCTTTTTTCAGGCATCCGTCTGTTTTCGGAGCGGCCTTTCACGGATCCGTCCATTTGCATAGAAAGGATCTTTTATGAAAAAATTTTTGGCACTGCTTCAGCTGGTGCGTTTTCCGAATGTTTTTGCGATTTTAGCGGACATTTTTACGGTCGCGTTCCTGATGGCATTTCTGCAGAATGTTTCCCCGGAAAGCTGGGCGGCATACGGTCTTTCTGGGCTTGGAGCGGTACTGCTTTACTGGGCGGGCATGATCCTGAACGACGTTTTCGATCTTCAGGAAGATTCCATCCTGCGCAAAGACCGGCCGCTCCCTTCGGGGAGGATTTCTTTGGCGGGCGCACGCAGAACTGGCTGGAGTTTTTTAGCTGCCGGAGTACTTATCGCGGGGCTGCCTGGTCAATTCGTTTTACCGACCGGAGGACTTTCGCCGACACTTTTCATTGCGCCGCTGCTGGCTGTCTGCATCCTGCTGTACGATGCGAAGTTGAAAAATACGCCGCTTGGTCCATTTTTTATGGGGACCTGCCGCGGTCTGAACGTCCTGCTTTTTCTTTCATTTTGGCCGCTTGCCGAGCTGGCGGGAGTGGGAGTGCTGCTGGAAGAGCCGCTGGGATCCCCTCGCCGATCCTGCTCTATCCGCTTGCGCTGACGCTTTTCATTACGGGCGTGACGTTCTACGCGCGCGGCGAGACGGAAGACGCGCCGGAAGCGGGGGTGCGGCGTCCCGGAGTCGGAGCGATGCTTTTCTCCGTGCTGCTTTCAGCCGGTGCGCTTGCTCTCCTGATCCGATTTCCGGTCATGATGGCGCAGCACTATCCCGGCGGGATCTCTCCGCTTTTTCAGGCGGAACCGTGGCGTTGGATCATGCTTTTGGTCTTCCTGATGCTCTTTCTGGCCTTCCGGTCCGTCGTTTCGTATTTTCAAGGGCCTCTTGCGACGCGGAATGCCGTTCGTCAGGCACTTTTTACGGTCTTTCTCATCGATGCTGCTCTCGTTACGGCTGTGTGTCCGCTCGGATGTGCGCTCGTGATCTTTGCGCTCTTTTTTTGTGCAAACTTTATAGGAAAGTGGGTCTACAGTACGTGAGTAATATTTTTAGATACTGTTGACGGCGTTTTGGGCCGCGGGGCGTTTTCTGGCCGCAGGATCAATGGCAGTCTGAGGAAGACCGAGCGGCGAAGAGAACCGAAGAAACCCGGTGAACCCCGAAGAAACCAGAGATTCAAAAAGAGCCGATTTCATGAAGAAGAGAAAGCGGCTCTTTGCGTATCCGGGGGCAGATCGTTCTGTGCGGATCGTTCTGTGCGGATCGTTCTGTGCATCTACGCACGCTCGATGACGCGGCCGGCCCAGTCGCGCTGAGCAAGGTACCATTCGATGGTCTGCGCGATCCCCTCCTGGAAATTCCAGACCGGTTCCCAGCCGAGGATGGTCCGGGCGCGTGAGATGTCTGCGTGTGTTCGGGCAACGTCTGCCGGATGCGCAGGGTGACGCTCGATACGCGGAGTCTTACCGAGCTGTTCCGCGATCGTCTCGATGAGCTGGTTGACTGTGTATGTGTGGTCGCCGCCCAAATTGAAGATCGAAAAACCGACCGGCTGGAGAGAACGAACGACCCCGGAGGCAATGTCGCGGCAGTAGGTAAAATCGCGGGCCTGCGTACCGTCTCCGTAAAGGCAGAGCGGTTTTTCAGAGGCGATCGCATGAATGAAGCGCAGGATACTCATGTCGGGCCTGCCTGCGGGTCCGTAAACGGTAAAGAAGCGCAGTACCGAGACGTCGAGCCCATGAAGGTGACGGTAGCTGCAAACGAGAACTTCCGCCGCTTTTTTACTTGCTGCGTACGGAGAGCAGGGCGAGTCCGTCGGCTGGTCTTCCCGAAAGATTTCCGCTTGGGAATTTCCGTAGACGCTCGAGGAAGAGGCGAGAACGAATTTCCGGGTCGCAGAATTACGGCAAAGTTCCAGAAGATTCAGCGTCCCCGTCACGTTCGTCTCGAAGTAGATCCAAGGATCGAGCGTCGAATAGCGTACGCCTGCACGAGCGGCAAGATGGATGCACGCCGAGAAGGACGTCCGGCCTTCCTTTCGGAGCGTTTCGTGAAAAAAATGCTCCAAAGCCGGCCGGTCCGTAATGCTCAGCTCGTGAAAGTGAAATTTGGGAAACCGTTTCAATTGCGCGAGCCGCCAGTCTTTTAGAAGTACCGGGTAGGCATCGTTCCGGTCATCCAGACCGTAGACCGTGTGCCCTGCCTCCAGAAGCAGCTCCGCAACATTCGACGCAATGAATCCGGCACACCCCGTCAGCAGATAGACGTTTTTCGCATCCGTATCTGCATCAAGTAAGGGAATTTTTGTATTTTCGGGCATCCGATCCTCCAGTTTCGTTTCAGAAACCTCCCATCATGGGGGCCTGTTTTTCTGATTTTCTGTTTTTCTGTTTGTTTTATCGGAAAATTTGCAGATCGTATCGAATAAAATGATGGATGCGGAAAAATTTACGGTGAATTTTTGCGATGAGATCTCCTGAAACTTTCTCCATTTCATGAAGAGATCCGAGGTTTTTGTCAAAAAGCGTGAGTTTTCGCGACGGAAAAAATGGCGCATTTCACGGAAATTTGGGCAGTTTGGGAAGATGAAATTTGCGAAATTTCGAAAAAATCCTCAAATTTTGACTTTTTTTTATCGGATTCCACTTGACCAAATCGCAGAGTTCGGTATAGTAAAGGGAATTATGTGAAAGTGCGGAATTTTGCTTTTTGCGAAAATGCCCCACAGACACGCACGGCGGTAACGGACTGCGCTTTTCACGCAGCGTATTCCGCTTTGAATATTCCGCCTGCTTCCGCGCAGGAGAATCGCAGTTCAAAATAAAAGAAAAACCGCAGCGCAGGATCTGCCTCAAGAGATCCTTTCGCCGCTGTTTCGGACGCTTGGATCTGCTCCGTTTGAGGTGAATGGAGCCGTTCGTCATACGGCAGAGTGTCCGAGAGCAGACCGGAGCGCGAGCGGAATGCGTATTTGATTTTACGAAAAGGAAAACAGGACAGAAGCGCCATGGCAAATATGGAACGCATTTGGGATTTTGCGGCAGATTTTTTCTCCAACGTCAGCCAGAAGGTCGAACGCGGCATCACTTCCGTGTTCGGTTCCTCTAATGCGCGGCAGCTGAGGAAATTTCAGGCCAAAGTTCAGGCCATCAATGAGCTGGAATCCCGTTACACGGGCATGACGGATGCGGAATTGCGCGAGCAGACGTTCAAATTTAAGAAGCGTCTTGAAGCAGGAGAAACTCTGGATGATCTGCTTGTCGAAGCATTTGCGGTCTGCCGTGAGGCTGGAAAGCGCGTCATGGGAATGCGGCACTACGATTCCCAGCTCATCGGCGGTGCCGTCCTTCACAGCGGGGCCATTGCGGAAATGATCACGGGGGAAGGAAAGACTCTCGTTGCGACCCTGCCGGCGTACCTGAATGCTCTGACTGGAAAAGGGGTCCACGTCGTGACGGTGAACGACTATCTTGCCCGCCGCGACATGGAATGGATGGGGCCGCTCTATATGTCGCTGGGACTTACGGTCGGTTCGATCCAGTCGAACATTCCGAACGAACAGCGTCAGGCCGCCTATCGGTGTGACATCACATACGGTACGAACAATGAACTTGGGTTCGACTATCTCCGCGACAACATGCGGGCCGCTGCGAAAAACGACTGGCGCTACCCCTCCGAACTCCAGCAAACGCAGGGCGCACTGAATTACGCCATCATCGACGAAGTGGACAACATCCTCATCGACGAAGCCCGTACGCCGCTGATCATCTCCGGACCGGCTCACGGCGACATCGGAAAGTACCGCGAAGCAGACCGGATCGCGCGTCAGCTGAAAAAAGGGATCGATTTTGAGGTCAACGAAAAAGAACATTCGACCAACTTGACGGACCAGGGGATCCGTAACGCGGAACGGCTGGCTGGCGTGGAGTGTTTCTACACGGCCGGCAACATGGAGTGGCCGCACCTGATCGACAATGCGCTGAAAGCTCATCATCTCTACAAACGGGACGTGAATTACGTCGTGAACAACGGGGAGGTCGTCATCGTGGACGAATTCACGGGACGTCTCATGCCGGGACGTAACTGGTCAGACGGTCTCCATCAGGCGGTGGAAGCGAAGGAAGGCGTTCAGATCAAGCAGGAAAATCAGACGCTGGCGACCGTGACGCTTCAGAATTTCTTCAAACTCTATCCGAAGATCTGCGGTATGACCGGTACGGCTATGACCGAGGCGCAGGAATTCTGGAAGATCTACAAACTGGACGTCGTCGCCATTCCGCCGAACAAAAAACTCCAGCGTCTTGAATTCCCGGACCTCATTTACATGACGGAAAAGGAAAAGTATGACGCGGTCGTGGAAGAGATCGAAAAAGTCCATCGCTGGGACGTCTTGGAACTGACGGACAAAGACGGCCGAGACTGGAGCGGAACGATCGTTTCGGAAACGGATGAGTACGTGGAATTTATTTTCCGCGGCGATACGAAAAAGGTCGTCGAAAAGATCCCGCGCAAACGTATTTACAGCCTGGCGCGTGCAGGCCGTCCGATCCTGGTCGGTACGACGTCGATCGAACGCAGCGAGCAGATCTCCAATATGCTGAAACGCCGCGGTGTTGCGCATAACGTGCTGAATGCGAAAAACCACAAACAGGAAGCCGAAGTCATCGCGCAGGCCGGCCGAAAAGGGATGGTGACCATCGCCACGAACATGGCGGGACGCGGTACCGACATCATTCTGGGCGGAAACCCGGACGCTATGGCTTGGAGTATCCTTCAGCACAAATATCCGACCCGTTTGGAAGTTCCGCGGGAAGAGTGGGATGCGTTGACTGCCGAGATCGAAGAACGGGAACACATGAAGGCGGAAGGTGTGGAAGTGCGCGGTCTCGGCGGACTTTACGTCATCGGAACGGAACGGCATGAAGCGCGCCGTATCGACCTCCAGCTCCGCGGACGCTGCGGACGTCAGGGCGACCCCGGTTCCAGCCGATTCTTCCTTTCGCTGGAAGACGACCTGATGCGCATTTTTGCGGGCGACTGGGTGAAAAATGCACTCACGTGGCTCGGAATGCAGAACGGACAGGCCATCGAAAGCTCGATGGTGACTCGCCGTGTGGAAGGGGCGCAGAAAAAGGTCGAAGAGCGGAACTTTGAGATCCGAAAAAGTTTGCTCGACTACGACGAAGTCATGGACGAACAGCGTAAGCGGACTTACAATTACCGCCAGAAGATCTTGGAGGGCGTGAACTGCCGCGATCTGATCTTCGAAATGGTTGGATCCCAGCTGGATGCGCACCTGTCGACCTATCTCGATCCGATCTACGGCGTGGAAACGTTCTGCAGCTGGGCTGGTGATCAGCTTTCGACGGAACTGAATCCGCGGCACTTCCGCAACATGAATTTTGAGGAAGCCTCCAGAACTGCCGTCAATGAAGCGCTCGGAATGGTCGAAGCCGTCGTGCAGGACCTTTTGGAAGAAAACGTTTCGTTGGACGTTGATGAAGATGAGTGGAACTGGTCGGCACTTGCCAAGGCGGTCAACACGCGGTGGAATCTGAATCTGCGCGACCGTGACTTGCGTGCCGTTGATCGAGATGAACTGGACAGTGTACTCGTCGAAAAGATCCGGAACTACATTCAGAAAGTCGATCTTTCCGATGGAGCGTACGCGCTGGAAAAAGGTTACGCACTGAAAGCCGCGAGCAGTTGGCTTCAGGGAAAATTCGGCATTTCCGTACCGATCGAACAGCTTGACAACAAAACGCAGGCGCAGCTGAAGGAGCATCTGCTTCAGATCATCAAGGACGCCTACTTTGAAAAAGAGATCGAATTCCCGGTCTTGGCCGGCGAATACCATTTCTCCCGCCGTGACGCGCAGGGGAACCGCTTCATCGATCTGGACGGTCTTGCCCAGTGGGTGAAGGACCGATTCGGCGGCGAGATCGACTACGAGTCGCTTCGGAGCATGACGCAGGATCAGTTCCACAAAATGCTCGTGGAATTTAGCCGTGAAAGTGCCAAACGGGAAGAAAGCGTCGTTGCGGAAGTGAAGGAATGGGTCGAAGAGTTCATTTGCAAACATCAGGACGGCGAGAAGTTCCGTCTTTCGGAGGAAACTCTCCAAGTTCTCGCGCAAGATGCCTTGGAAGGCTGGGGACTTGAACTGCATGTGGAAGAACTCAAAGGACGCGATCCGGAGCAGTTCCGCATGAAGATGCTGGAATCTATCGACGACCGATACCGTCCGGAAATGCGGAAAATGGAGCGTGCGCTCGTACTTTCCATCCTCGATGCCGCTTGGAAGGAGCATTTGCTCACCATGGACCATCTGAAGGCGAGCGTGGGACTGCGCGGTTACGCACAGGTCGATCCGAAGGTCGAGTACAAGCGGGAAGGAATGCGGACTTACGACGCAATGTGGAAGTCGGTCGGAGAGCGTGTGACGGATCTTGTGTTCCGAATGGAGCAGCTGGACGAGCGTTTTGTCGGTTCTACCTGGACGCAGCAGACGGCACATCATGCCGAAGGAAGATCCGTAACTCGTGCAGCTGCGGCTGCGGCAGACGGACGTTCTGCGAATGCGGAAGGCATGACTGGAAAAACGGCTCCCATCCGGAATCAGGAACCAAAAATCGGACCGAACCAGCCGTGCCCGTGCGGAAGCGGTAAAAAGTACAAAAAATGCTGCGGACAGTAGCACGAAAGTGGCGAAAACGAAGCAGAAACTTTCTTAATGGAAAGTGAACTCAGGACGTTTTCAACAGAACGAAAGGCGGCGTTGGGTGGTTTGCAGACCGGGTCCCTGCCGCCTTTTTAGGTAGATCAAAGCGTAGACGAAATTCAAAATTTCCCAAACTGGCAGAGTTGCAGGAGAAAAAAGTATGGGACGGTGCATCTCTTCATTTTTCATTTTTGTCCGCGGGATCCTGATGGGGATCGCAGATTCCGTTCCGGGCGTTTCCGGAGGAACGGTCGCCATGATCGTCGGGATCTACGAGCGTCTGGTCAACGCCATCAGCAGTTTCGGCATGGAATTCCTTTCGCTGTTACTGAAACGAAAGTGGAAGGACGCATTCCATCACGCGGATATGGGGTTTTTTCTGACGCTTCTGTTGGGGATCATCGTGGGGCTGGGGGCCTTTTCCATCATCATGACGGATCTGCTTCAAAATCACATTCCGGTGACTTTCGGCGCATTCATGGGCATGATCCTCGCTTCGGTCATCATTCTTTTCCGTCAGATCCGGAAGAAAGACTTTGCCAGCGGCGCTGCCATGGTCATCGGCGCGATCTTTGCCTGGTGGATCACGACGAGGGATCCCATTGCCGCTGGTCAGGACAACAGTCTGCTCTACATTTTCATGTGTGGTCTGGTCGCCATTTGCGCCATGATACTCCCCGGCATCAGCGGCTCCTACATTTTGCTGATCCTTGGAGAGTACCATCACATCATTGAGCGTGTAAAAGACCTGGCGCATTTCCGCACGACTCCTTCCGATCTCCTGACGCTTTGCGTTTTTGGTGCCGGCTGCGTGATCGGGCTGCTTTCGTTTTCAAGAGTGCTGAAGTACCTTCTGAAAAACCACCACAGCATCACGCTTTCCGTCCTGACGGGATTCATGGCAGGATCTCTGAACTGTCTTTGGCCGTTTCAGCAGCAGATCGAGGGAGAATTTAAGTGTCTTGGAATGAGTGAATTCTCGGTCCAGACGCAGATATACGCGCTTTGTGCGTTTTTGGCCGGCTTGGTCGGCGTACTGGTTTTGGAGCAGATCGCGTCGTTTCTCGCGAATCCGACGGACAAATCGAAAAATTCCGGAAAGTGAGGCGCACGCTCATGGCCAAAGTCTTTCCTGCCAGATTTTTTGACGGATCCGGAGACGAATTTCCAGATGAATTTCCAGACGAATTTCCAGACTGTATGCACGAGACGGAAATTTTGGATGATTTTTCAGAAACACTAACGGAAAACGCGCAGGAAACGCTGACGGAAAACGCGCAGGAAACGCTGACGGAAAACGCGCAGGACAGCGTAAATTGGGAGATCCCGGAGAGTCTGTGGAAAAATCTGAATGATGCGCAGCAGGAAGCTGTTGCGTACGGTGACGGACCGCTTCTGGTCGTTGCGGGAGCCGGAACCGGCAAGACGACGATGCTTGCACACCGTGTGGCGAATCTTGTCGCACGGGGAGCGGATCCGTCGCGCATCCTGCTTTTGACGTTCACTCGCCGGGCAGCGGCAGAACTCGTTCAGCGGGCGAAGCATCTTCTTGAATCAGTCTCTCAGGAGCAAAGTGCCCGGATCAATCACATTTGGGGCGGCACGTTTCATGCAGTCGGGACACGTCTTCTGCGCATTTATGGAAAGCACGTGGGTTTGCCGCCGAATTTCGCGATTTTGGATCGTTCCGATCAGGAAGACCTCATGAATCTGGTACGTGCGGAGTCCGTGCCCGTCACGAACGTGAAACGTTTTCCGAAAAAAGGAACGTGCGTCTCGATGTACAGCCGGTGCATCAATTCGCAAAAGAAACTCTACGAAATACTGGCGCTCTACTATCCGAAGTTTGAGGAGTACCTTCCGGAACTTTCCCGGCTTTTTGACGCCTACATGCAGCGAAAAGTGGAAGATGCGCTTCTGGATTACGACGACCTGCTCCTTTACTGGTCTGCACTGATGCGTCATCCGGAAGTGGGAGAAAAGATACGAAAACGTTTCGGGTGGGTCCTGGTCGATGAATTCCAAGACACGAACATGATCCAGGCCGAGATCGTAAAGGGCCTCACTCCGGACGGCAGAGGGCTGACGGTCGTGGGGGACGATGACCAGTCGATCTACTCTTTTCGATCCGCGACCGTTCGAAATATTCTGGAACTTCCGCAGGCATTTCCGAATACGAAGATACTCCCGCTTGAGATGAACTACCGCAGCAGTGACGCGATCCTGAAAGCGACGAACCGCGTCATTGCGCAGCTTCCGGAGCGCTACCGAAAGGAGCTTTTTTCTTCCAGGCAGGGGGGCGTTCTTCCGACGTTCTGTAAATGCCGGGATGAAGACGCACAGACCAACTACGTCGTGGACCGGATCCTTGAGCATTTCGAGAACGGGACTCCGCTTCGGGAACAGGCGGTCCTTTTTCGTTCCTCGTCCCACTCTGTCCGTCTGGAAACGGAATTGGCGCGGCGCAGGATCCCGTACGTGAAGTACGGCGGGCTGAAATTTACGGAGTCGGCACACGTGAAGGATCTGCTTTCCTTCCTGCGTCTTGCGGAAAATCCGAGCGATCTGCCTGCCGGGATCCGTTTGCTCGGCATGCTTCCTGGAATTGGTCCCAAGACAGCGCTGACGCTCATGGGAATTTTGCGCGACGCGGGCGGAAACCTGAACGTTTGGTCTTCATGGACGCCGCCGAAACGGACGGGAAACGAACGGTGGTTTGCTCTCGTGACGCTTCTGAAAAAACTCACCGATTCCCCAATGACTCTGAAAGAGCAGGTCCAAGAGGTGCTGGATCACTACCGGCCGATCCTGCAGGAGCAGTGGCCAGTAGACGGAGACTCTCGGCTCGCGGATCTGGAGCAGCTCCTTGATGTGGCTCAAAAATTTAAGGGAAGAACGGAATTTCTTGCGGAATTCGTCCTCGATCCGCCGCAGTCCTCGGAAGAGCTGGCCGACAAACCGGACATTGACGACGATTACCTGATCCTCAGTACGATCCACTCCGCAAAGGGGCTGGAATGGAAATGCGTGTACGTCATTCACGCAAGCGACGGCAACATTCCGTCCGACATGAGTACTGGAAGGCAGGAAGACATCGACGAGGAACTCCGTCTTTTCTACGTCGCCATGACGCGTGCCAGGGACTACCTGTACGTTACCTGCCCGCTTCAGTATTTCCATACCGGAAAGCCTTCCTGGAGCAGTCACTACAGCCGAGTGCTTCCGACCCGGTTTCTGCCGAAGAAGATCCTGAAAGCGTGTTTTGAGGAAGACGTCTGCTACGATGCCCCGGATCCGGACGAAACGGAAGATTTCCGCAATATTTTGGCGGAAGAGGGACTCACTCCGGAAGAATGGATCCGAAGCCAGACGAGCGACCTCTGGTGAGTCCGTTAAAACCGAATGCTGGGGCCGACGCACCGCGTTCCGAACGGGCGTGCTGCGTTCCGAACAGGCTCACTGCGTTTCGGTAAGATCGTGAAGCGGAGCGTTTTGCGCGGGTCTGTCGGTTTCTATTTTCTTGCGGAGATCTCGACGAAAAACTCCCCGCGGCTTTCTTCTATCTGTGCCGGCGGAACGTTGGTGCGGAGAAGAAGCGTGCCGTCAAACGGGATCGTCAGAGAACGGCTCGTTCCGACCGCAAAGGGAGCGTAGAAGGTCCCGGTTTGGCGGTCGTTCATGATTTTCGGAGTCAACTCTTCGGCATCGGTCAGAATGACGGCCAGCAGGATCCCCAGCGGCTGACCGTTCAGGTACTCGACCGTCACGCCGTTCGGCTCACAGGGCCAGAAACTTCCGTCAGGACGCGCGATCTCAAATCTTCCTTTGGCGCGGATCCTGATCTGATCTCCCTTTTTGACGCGGATCCCGGTGTTTTGCCATCCATGATCGACTCGGAGTTTTTGGACGACCCGTTCTTTCGCGGACTTTTCCTGAAGCGAAATTCCTGTTTTTGCATCAAAAAGCATCGGACGCAGTCGGAAATCGTAGTCGACGGAGGCCGCGAACATGAGCCAGTTTTTTTCGATCCCGATCCGGTCTTCTCCCAGAGAATCGAGGAAAGTGCGGGTAAATTCCTGCTCCGATCCGGCCAGACGCAGTTGGGGAATGAGTGCGTGAAACGCCGGCCGCGCTTTGGGGTGATTTTCCAAAAACCACGCCAGCCCCCACGACCAGTAGTAGACGGCATTCGTCGCGAAATCTTCCTGATCCGGCGTCACGGCATCTTCAAGCGTCCAGACTTCACCACGCTGGGCAGCCTCGCGGATCTCCCGGATCCTTCCGCAGTACGGCACAGCCTCACGACTCGGCGGCATGAAACCAAGACGGAGCGGAGAGTTCGCGAAATCATGCATTCCCAGAAATTCCGCCATTCCTTCCGCGAACCAGTTCGGACCAGCATTTCCAAGACGCGTCGAGGAAAAGGAGTGGACCATTTCGTGCAGAACGAGATGCTGCCGGTAGTAGTCGGACGGCTGCTCGCAGACCCAGCAATCAAAATTGAACGAAAATCCGTTTTTGAACGGCGGCAGTATCTCCGGAATGTAGCCGGCGTTTCGGAATTTTTCACGGTCTTTCATCAAAAAGAGAGTCAGTTTCCAGCTTGGGTCTTCCTCGACGCCAAAAAAAGCACACATCATTGGGTACGCTTCATCGACCGTGCGCGGCAGACGCCGGATCGCGTCCGTCAGTTCCAGATCCGTCACCAGCAGCACGTGCCGACCTTCCAAAAGCTGCATTCCTGCGGCCTCGGCAGAGTGCTTTTCCACGCGGATCCTGGGAGAATTTCGAAACTCTTCCGGGACCCGGTCAGGAATGGATTCCAGAGACTGTGCAGGCAGTGAAGTTCCGCAGAGCAGCCAGCCGGCCGCAAGGAGAAACGAAACACAAAACGAGAGGATGGATCTCGGCATGAAAATCTGGATCTGGCGCATTGGCGAGACTCCGGTTCGAAGGGGGCTGACGATTTTTGAAAAAACGGCGGACTCCGTTTCCGACAAAACGGAGACGGCAGCCCATTCATTTTAGCTCTCATGATTTTTTCTGTCAAGTGGAAAGCCGAAAAATCGGCACTTTTTTCACTTCTTCTCTTCCAGAATCGTGCAGAAAAGCTTCCCTCCCCCCTTGACTTCCTTGCGTCTTCGGCTAAAATCCAAAATAGGGCCGGAGTTTATCCGGTATCGGTCCAATTTTATTTAGCTGCGGAAATTTTTTATTCCAAAGGGGGAGTTTATGGCCATTTCAAAGAAAATGGAACAGGCGATCAACGATCAGATCAATGCGGAATTCTATTCTGCGTATCTTTATCTCGCAATGGCGTGCCAAGCGGACGCTATGCAGCTCAAGGGACTGGCGTCCTGGTTCAACGTGCAGTACCAGGAAGAAGTCGCTCATGCAATGGGGTTCGTAAACTATCTGCAGGAACGCGGAGGCCGTGTCGTTTTGCAGGCGATCGAGCAGCCGAGAACCGAGTGGCCGGATGCTGTCGCCATGTTTGAGCAGACCTGCGAGCATGAAGCGTACGTGACCTCGCGCATCAACGATCTGGCTGCGCTGGCGGTGGAAGAAAAAGACTTTGCGGCGACCCAGTTCCTCAACTGGTACGTGAAGGAGCAGGTCGAAGAAGAAGCGACTGCTGCGGACATTCTGGGTGAGCTGCGTTTGGCGAAAGACGCTCCGGGCGCGATGCTCTTCCTGCTCCGTGAATTGGGTGCAAGAACTTTTGTGGCGCCGGTCATCGGTTAGTTTTTTCCAAAATGATCCAAAGTTCTTTAAGAATTTTGGATCATTTTTTGAGTAGATCATAAAGGAATCCTGCCAACGGAACGAAAATAAAAAAGGTTTGTTTTTTAGTGAAATTTTTTTAAGGGAGTGAATTTTATGCAGATGCTGCGTCGAGATTTTTTGAAGAGTGCGGCCGCCGTTTCGGTTTTGAGCGTGCCGACGTGGGTCCCGCGTTCCGTTTTTGCTTCTGAAGGGAAACCCGGAGCCAACGAACGGATCGGTATTGCCGGGATCGGTGTGGGACGTCAGGGACACTATGTTTTTCTGGATTCCTGCAAACAGCCGATGGGACAGGCGGTCTGCACGTGCGACGTGTACCTTCCCAGAGCGCAGAATATTGCGAAAAGAGCCGGTTTGACGGAAGCCGATGCCTGCCAGGA
>SUVI01000227.1 GCA_015062085.1 Planctomycetaceae bacterium | reverse complement strand
CTTGCCGTCAAATTTCGGGCACGGACCACGATGGCCTTTCATGCCGTGACGCGGACCTTTTTTCCAGCCGCACTTGCCGTCAAATTTCGGGCACGGACCACGATGGCCTTTCATGCCGTGACGCGGGCCGCGATGACCTTTGAAGTCAGGACGCGGGCCTTTTTTGCATTCTGCTTTCGGGCAGGGCTTCTCGGCGTCAGCAGCAGGTGCATCGGCCGGAGCTGCGGCGGCAGCAGGAGCTTCCTTTACTTCCGGTGCAGCAGGAGCCGGATCACCTTGGGCCTGAGTCCAAGCCACAGCCAGAAGGAATGCCAGGACGGCACTCACTGTACACTGTGCGAATGATTTCATTTCTCTTCTCCTTACGATGTTTTCCAAAAAAACATGGATCCATTCCCGCAGAAAGCGAAACTCAAAAAATTCCGCGCGCAAACTAGGGAACAAATCCCCAAATGAATCCCTTTAATTTTTAGTTGCTCTTCAGGAGAAAAAACGCCACCATTTTTATTTTTTTTGAGTAGAATTCTCCAAAAATTCTTTCCGCAGCGCCTCCATCCCTTCCGACTTGGAAACTTTGGGAAAATAGTTAAGATCCTTTCGTGCTCTTGTCAAGTCAAAATAGTGAGAGAGGGCAAGCTGTGAGGCCAAGAATCGCGTCATCGGCGGATCACTTTCCCATCGAAACAGTTTCCAAACCGTTTCGCAAACCGCACCGACACGGTAAGCGACCCGAAATGAAATGGATCTCTTGACGGGAGGAAGTCCGTAAATTGCGAGAAGTTCGTCGATCCACTCCCAACAGTTCACCGGCTCACCCTGCGAGAGAAAGTACGCATTTCCGCAAACCGGCGAGCCGTCCGTGAGCGCATCTGCAGCTTGAAGATGCGCGTCGGCAGCATTTTCAACGTAGATCATGTCGACAAGATTCGTTCCATCACCGACCCTCCGCAGTCTCCCGCTTTTTGCCCTAGCGATCAGACGCGGAATGAGTGCTTTGTCCCGCGGCCCCCAGATCAGATGCGGACGCAGTGCACAGGTAAGCATACCGTGCTCACCGTTCGCTTTGAGGACCATCTCTTCTGCAAGCGCCTTACTGTGCGGGTAGTGTGCGAGCCATTCAGTCGGATACGGCTCAGATTCATCGACTCCGCACTGCGGTCTTCCAGCAAAAGTCACACTCGGACTGCTCGTGAGAACAAATTTCTTCACTCCAGCGTCCTGAGCCGCACGCAAGAGCACCTCCGTCCCCTGCGTATTCGTGCGAAAATACCGCTCCCAAGGCTCCCCGATCCCCGAAATGGCCGCAACATGAAAAACAGCCTCCACACCCTCGCAGGCCCGGGCAAGATTTTCGCGATTTTCCTGCTCTTCCATCCGAGAAAGGTCAACACGAAACATTTCGACACCCATCTCCTCCAGTTCCGAGTACGTCCCGCGACAGAGAGTCCGAACGGAATCGCCGCGCGCGATGAGCGCCTTCGCTACGTAAGATCCAAGAAACCCCCCTGCCCCCGTCACAAGTGCACGCATTTCAAAACCTCCAAAACATTTTCACAAAACTCGAAAATTTCAAAACTCGAAAATTTCAAAACTCGAAAATTTCAAAACTCGAAAATTCCAAGATTTCAAAATCTCGAATCAAAAAATCACCGAAAATCAAGTTTTTCTACGATTTTCTGCAAATTTCTCCAAAATTCATAAACCACCTTCAGCTAGACCGCCCCTACACACTTAGATCACTCCAGATGAAGGATCCGATGCGTACACGGTTCCGGCTGAGGAACTCGCGCATACTGAACGGCAGGGATGCCAAAAAGTAGAACGATCCGCAATTCCCACCCTTCCGGGATCTCCAGACGCGCCAAAAGCTCTTCGCTTTCACGAAAAAGATCCGTGGCCATTCCAGCCCAACAGGTCCCCAAACCAAAAGAATTGGCCAACAATTCAAGCTGCGATGCCGCAATAAACGGATCGATGTGCGCATCTTTTGCGTCCGGCGGAACGGAGATCGCAACAAAATGAGAAGCATTTCGGAAAAAAATATCCTCCCCCATCGCCAACCGCTCTTTTAGGACCGAAAATCGGGCGAGCGAAGCTGGAAGCGTTCCAGTGTCGAGCTGCTCAAGCAGCCAACAGGCAGACACTCTCCGAAAACGGTCCGTCACCGCAAGATCATCCGCCCACGTAAAATGCAGACGGTGGTCATTGCACCCGGTCGGTACAAAATCCATCGCGCGGCGCAATGTGTCCAAAGTCTCCGGTGCGACATTTTCCCGGCGATACGCACGAACGCTCCGACGCTGACGCAGAAGATTCAAAAGCGATTCCGGCTCCGGCACCGGTCCATACTTCAGCGACTCGTCCGGATCTTTTCCGTTAAACGAAAACGCCCCCGTCGGGCAGACTGCCATACAGTGCTGACACTGAAAACAGCGAGTTTCTCCGTTCTGCACGAATTTGGGGACTCCGTGCGCACCAAACGCTAAAATTCCCGCGAGGCAATCCTGAACACACATTCCGCAGCGGCTGCATCGTTTCGGATCGGCCTGAACAAAAGGGATCGGTCTCATGATCTCATTCCTTAAAAAATCGGAAGCACGCCTGCGGCGAAACACGCAAAGAGCGAAATGTCCTCAAGGACGTACTGCACATCCAAATACTTTTCTCATTTTAGCCGAAATTTCATTAAAAGTCAAGGACCAGCCCCCAAAACAGACCGACACCAGAGTATTTTCAGGCGTCAATGTGAAATCTTAAGCACATTCCTTTTCACAGAAGCTCCCAAAACGCAAAGAAAATCGACTTTTTTCATCCATTCCGGCAGCTTTCCTCTGGACAAAAAAAAAGTCATTCGCTAAAATACTAAAAGAAGGGGAAATTTACCGAAACGATCGCAAAACCACGGAGCTGGTACGCGGTAAACTCGAGAAATTTTCCCAGATCAAGGTCCATTTTTCCATTACGCATAAAACCTACGCAGGAAAATTTTTATGAAACAGCGTACCCTCATCCTTCTGAAACCGGACTGCATGGAACGCCGTCTGGCAGGAACTATCCTAGCACGTTTTGAACAGAAAGGCTTCCGCATCATCGGCATGAAACTCATGCAGGTGACTCCGGAAATCGCCTCGAAACACTATGCGGAACACGTCGAAAAACCATTTTTTCCCAACCTTCTCGGCTACATTACGAGCGATCCCGTCACTGCGATCTGCCTGGAAGGCCGCGATGTCGTGAATGTCGTGCGCAAGATGGTCGGTACGACGAAAGGGTACCTTGCCGAACCGGGGACCATTCGCGGTGATTTTTCCATCAGCGGTCAGAAAAATCTCGTTCACGCCTCCGATTCTCCGGAATCTGCAGAACGTGAAATTGCTATTTTCTTCCGTCCAGAAGAACTCGTTGAGTGGAAATCGTGCGACGCAGCATTTCTCCTTTCCGAATCAGAACGAGCAGAA